>CBFHGY010000010.1:21341-41209 GCA_965655465.1 Bacteroidia bacterium
ATGATTGTTCAACCCTTAACAGGTTATTTTAGCGATAAAACCTGGACGCGTTTAGGTCGTAGAAAGCCCTTTTTCCTTGCTGGAACCCTCATTTGCTGTTTGGCCATTGTAGCCCTACCCAATAGTGCAGCTTGGTTCGCCGGAAAATCTGCACTTCTTTTTGGAGCCATTTTCTTAGCCCTAATGGATGCTTCAATAAACGTGGCTATGGAACCCTTTCGCGCATTGGTAGCAGACAATCTGGGCGATGAGCAACGTACTTTAGGATTTTCTATCCAAACCTTTTTAATTGGAATTGGTGCAGTTTTAGGAAGTTGGCTTCCTTGGATCATGACCAACATCTTTGATGTAAGCAATCAAGCTCCCCATGGTTTTGTGCCTAATAATGTGGTTTACAGCTTTTATTTTGGAGCGATATTTTTCTTTACCTGTATCATGATAACCGTACTTTTTGCACGTGAATACAATCCCGAAGAATACGCAAAATACCACGACAGCGTTCCTCAAACCGAAGAAAGCGCCGGCATTATGGAGATCTTCCGCGATTTCAAACGTATTCCTAAAACGATGTTGCAATTAGGACTGGTGCAATTTTTTAGCTGGTTCGGTTTGTTTTGTATGTGGGTATATACCACCAAAGCAATTGCACAAAATGCATACGGACTGCCCGCAATTGGTGAGGGTTATGAAGGAGCGGATAAAATTATTTTCGATACTGCAGGTGACTGGGTGGGCATTCTCTTTGGTATTTACAATGGTGTGAGCGCCATTTATGCCCTTATGCTCCCTGCAATTGTTCGTGTTATTGGACGAAAAAACACCCATGCGCTTTCTTTAACAGCAGGAGGTCTAGGTTTGCTTTCTATGTTCTTTATTTCCAATCCCCAAATCCTGGCTTTTAGCATGATCGGAATAGGAATGGCTTGGGCAAGTATCCTTGCCATGCCCTACGCAATACTCGCAGGTAGCATTCCGGATGGGAAAATGGGAATTTACATGGGCATATTCAATTTCTTTATTACCATTCCGCAAATAGTAAGTGCATTGATATTGGGTCCAATTGTGGCCACTTTCTTCCACAACCAAGCCATACATGCACTGGTTTTAGCCGGAACCATGATGTTAATCGCTGCCCTATGTATGATTTATGTAGTAGACGGAAAACTAATAAAAACCAAAACCTTACCCCAATAATATTCGTTAACAAGGGGTATTTACTTACAAAAACATAAACGATTGGTTTCTATTTCCCTCAACGTATTTTAATATAATAATTTGAGGAAAATAGAAACTTTGCAAAGGGAATACAGGCTACTTAAACAATTCTAAAATCCAAAAGCTGCGAGGAGGAACCTCCCAAGATCCTTTTGGGTTCAGTTCAATGCCCCCAGCACCCTCATTTAATTCTGAGAATTCGATTCCACTTTCGAATTGGGAATTTTGCAAATTAATAATGAAGTCATCTTTCCGATCTGTTGAAACCAGTAGCACCCGAAATTTACCCAAACCTACTCCCAAATCTTTTAAACTATTGATATCTAATGATTCGGCTTTATCTGACTGATTGGCGGCATACAACAAAACGCTTTTATTACCCTCGATTCCAGCAGCATACAAACCTTCGTTTGGAACCATTTGAAAACGTTTTCCCGAATCAAAATAGCCTTTGAAGGCCTCCGTTCTCAAGGTGTTCAAATTAGAAATCCACCGAATCATTTCTTGTTCAAAATCTACACGTTCAGTAGGTTTAAAAACACTTCTGGTATGTTTGGGAAACCCACCAGGCATGTCTTCTCGAATGGTTCCATGCGATTCCTGAGAAGACATCAAGCACTCCGTCCCGTAAAAAGTACAGGGTATACCGCGGGTCATTGTTAATAAACCCAAAGCCATTTTCGTTTTCCAGCGCTCTTTACCAAACTGTCCGTGAATGCGATTGATATCGTGGTTATCGATAAAGGTAACTAAGTACTCGGGTTGTTTATACAGATAGTCACTAGCCAAAGCATAATACAGGCGACTCAATCCACCATCCCAGGCCCAGGGCTCTTGCAACCCTTTTTGCAACGCGAAACATACTTGAAAATCAGTGATCGAACTCGGCTTTCCCTCTTCAGTTCCAATACGCAATATATTGGGTGCATAAACGGCCTGCGTAGCCGCAGTCACTTCCCAAGTTTCCCCAAATAAAAACACTTTTGGGAACGTATTTTTCAAACGGCGGTTAAGCGTTTCTAGAAATTGAGATTCTGAATAAGGGTAGGTATCTACACGAATACCCGCTAATTGCGCATTAGCGATCCACCATAAGGTATTTTGAATTAGGTATTGTGCCACATGCGGATTGGTTTGATTCCAATCGGGCATTTCTGTTACAAACCATCCTTTCTCCATATTTTCCCGTTCTGTTTTTAATACATAGGGATCTATTAAGGTAGCCAATCGGTAATTGGTAATGCGCTTTTCAGTGTAATGATGAAACCAATTGGTATCTACTGGATTTTTATATAAGGGGTGCTCGTGACCTACATGATTATACACCACGTCAAAAACCATTTTAATATCCAAATCTCGAGCTTTACGACACAGATCTAAATAATCCTTATTAGTGCCATATCGAGGATCTGCTCTATACAGGTCTGTGCATGCATAGCCATGATAACTTTGAGATGGCTGGTTATTCTCCCAAAACGGAGTTAACCATAATGAGGTAAATCCCATTTCTTTGATATAGGGTAGCTCCTTCTGGATTCCCATTAAATCACCACCATGCCTACCAAACGGATCACTAGGAGATAATCCTTCCAACATCCCATCTACTTCGTCGTTACTTGGATCGCCATTTGCAAAACGGTCTGGCATTACTAAATACATGGCATCACTAGGCGACAAATGGTACTTTTGACCTGGATCCATTGCACCTAAAGCAGGCTTTTGTCGGATTTCATATTCTATAACTTGAACATTTTCTCCCTTTTGAAATCGAAATTTCAGATTTCCTACGAATGTTGAATCCAATCGAATATACTGCAAACGATAATCTGCTCCCATGCTCTGATCTCCACCAATAAGTTCAGCTCCAAAACCCACTAATTCAAAATTAGATTGCGCAATATTGCTTCCATAAAACAACAATTGAAGGGTATCATTCCCCATTTGGGCATACCAATTGGGTGGATCTATACGTTCACAGAATTTTTCTATTTTTTTCGTTTTTTGCCCATATAATTGTACGAAGCTACCGCAAAATAGCAATAGCAGTAATGCATTCAAAAGGGTTTTTGTATTGAATCCCATACGTTTCATAATCTGCAATTTTTGTGTAATCTCGGAAAAAAACAAATGAAAGTGTCATTTTTACACTTATTATTGAATAAATTTGTTAAACTTGTGATAAGATTTGAATTTTTCTCATCTCGTTTTCCATTCTTTTCTTCATTTTCGAAGGGCAGTTACATCTTCGTAACTGCCTTTTTTTATCTAAAAAATCCAAAATCAACCCCATGAAATCCAAAATTTTCATCGCCGCCCTTACACTGTTGGGCTATGCCAAGGCCCAAGTAACACTTGATCCGGTTTTTGCAACACAAAAAGACTCTGTTACCATCATTTTCGATGCTAGTAAAGGAAGCAAAGGCCTGCTTAATGTTACCCCTACAGAGGTGTATATGCATACCGGTGTTGTAACCAACAAAAGCACAAGTGCCACCGATTGGCGCAACGTACAAGGCGTTTGGGGTACGGATGATGCTCCACGTAAAATGACCTTTAAGGGAAATAATATTTATGAAAAACGCATTCATATCCAAACCTTTTACGGCCTTAGTAGCACCGATACTGTAAAAAGATTGGCCTTTGTTTTCCGAAATCGCGCAGGCAATAAAGAAGGTAAAACTACCGACGGACAAGACATCTTTGTAGACCTTGCACAATCTGGTTTGCAAGTAAAAATCCAAAGTCCCAGCCCCGACCCAGGTATTTTTACTAGCAACGACAGTATTGGTATAGAAATCCTCGTTTCTCAAAATTCCGACATCAGCCTTTATCAAAACGGAAATCTGCTTCAAACCCAAAATGGCACTTCCCTTTCGTACGGTATTGGAAAACTCAGCGCCGGCGATTACCAATTTATTGCAGTTGCCAATGCCAGTGGAATCAAAAGCAGCGATACCTTAAACATAGCTGTAAGACCTAATAATCCGAATATCAGCCCCCTGCCCAATGGCATGCAAGAAGGTGTCAATTATTTGAGCGATACCTCCGTTTTATTGTGTGTGTATGCACCCAATAAAAACTTCGTTTATGTACAAGGAGACTTTAACGGGTGGAAGTTGCAGAACGCCTATCTCATGAATCGCAATCCTGAAGGTACACGCTGGTGGATCCAAATTAACGGACTCAACAAAGGTAAATCCTATGCCTACATTTACAATTTCGATGGCACGGTAAAAGTGGCAGATCCCCTTGCTGAATTGGTGTTGGACCCATGGAATGATGGCTGGATTAATAAAAATAACTTTCCAAACATTCCTGCATACCCACATGGAAAAACTACGGGTATCGTTTCGGTTTTTACCGCAGGTGAAACAGCGTTCGATTGGAAAAACGAAAACTTCCAAGTTAGCAATCCCGATCAATTAAATATCTACGAACTCCATATTCGCGATTTCGTGCAAGCAAAAGACTATAACACCTTAATCGATACCCTAAATTACCTCAAATCTATGGGGGTTAATGCTATTCAACTTATGCCCATAAGTGAATTTGAAGGCAATAATTCTTGGGGATACAACGCCTCATTTCATATGGCGGTAGATAAGTACTACGGAAATAAAGATCAATTAAAACGCTTTATTGATGTATGTCACGGAGAGGGTATCGCCGTTATTTTAGATATGGTTTTAAACCATGCATTCGGTCAAAGCAGCCATTGCCGGATGTATTGGGATGCCGCAAATAATCAACCTGCCACAAACAATCCTTGGTTAAATCAACAAGCCAAACACGATTTCAATGTGGGTTACGATTATAATCACGAAAGCAGTGCTACTAAATATTACACCGATCGCGTGTTAAAACATTGGCTCACAGAATTTCATTTTGACGGCTTCCGTTTTGACCTTTCCAAAGGATTTACCCAAAAGAATACCTTAGGAAATACCGGCGCATGGGGCAATTACGATGCAACACGTATTGCGTTATGGAAACGAATCAGAGATCAAATAAGAAGTTACGATAACAATGCCATTCTCATTCTAGAACATTTTGCAGATAATGACGAGGAAAAAGAATTAAGCAGTATGGGCTTTTATTTATGGGGAAATGCCAACCATGACTATAACGAAGCCACCATGGGCTATAATTCAGATCTCAATTGGGGAAGCAACTACAAAGCCCGCTCATGGAACGAAGCACATTTGATTTCGTACATGGAAAGTCACGATGAAGAACGCTTGATGTATAAAAATACCCAATTTGGCAATTCTAAAGGCACTTATAACACTAAAGATAAAATCACAGCCCTGAAACGCATGGAAATGGCCGCAAATACTTTCTTCACCGTTCCAGGACCAAAAATGATATGGCAATTTGGTGAGCTAGGGTACGATGTAAACATCGATT
This sequence comes from Bacteroidia bacterium, assembly GCA_965655465.1. Taxonomy (GTDB): domain Bacteria; phylum Bacteroidota; class Bacteroidia; order NS11-12g; family UBA955; genus VMCP01. The sequence goes on from CBFHGY010000010.1 coordinate 26,964, forward strand.
TTAATGGTAGAACAGGTGAAAAACCTATTCGTTGGGAATATTTACAAGATAAAGATCGTGCGCACTTGCGCTGGGTATACAGCACGTTCATGAATTTGCGAAATGATTACGAGGTATTTCATACAACAGATTTCAATACTGAGTTAAATGGAGTCGTGAAGAAAACGTGGTTACAAAAAGACGATCATAAAATCCATGCGCTATCAAACACGAATGTTGACCAAACCAATACGACCGTTTTTCTTCAAGAAACGGGCACATGGTTCGAGTTGTTTTCAGGCGATAGTTTCACGGCCACAAACAGCAGTTTTGGCATTACTATGGAACCCGGTGAATACCGATTGTATAGCAATAAAAAAATGGAGGTGGCACCTTTTATATTCGAGGAAGAACAAAATAACCGTATCAAGTTGGTGAACAGTCGCATTACGCTATTCCCAAATCCGGCTTCTAACTACTTACATATTAAAGGATCCGATGCCTCTGCACATACCCTTCTTCGCATTTACGATACGAGCGGCCGCCTAAGACTGCAAGAAAATCTCAGTTCTGAAATCCTTAATATCGAAATGCTAACCTCAGGAGTATACCTTATTGAAGCACTGTGTAACGGCCTTAAAGAAACCCATCGATTGGTAGTGTCTAAATAGTTTAATCACTACCCTCACGATTATGCCTCACAGAAGCACTGTGCGGCCTTAAAGAAGCCCGTCGATTTGTGGTGTCTAAATAGTTAAAATACTGCCCTAAGGAGTATGCCTCCCAGAAGCACTGTGTAACGGTCTTAAAAAAACCCATCTATGGTGGTGTCTATTTAGTCGACAAGAAGCGTTTATACAGAGCAAGACCCTCCAAACCATACGCATTCCAAAATACATAATCATGGGCACCTTGATTTTCTCGGAATATTAATGTTTCGGTGGTTTTTACAGAGCCCAAATGTTCATGGAGACATCTAGAGTGCTGAACGGGAACAACCTTGTCTTTCAAACCATGCGCTATGTATACGAAATCAGGAATGCCATCGATATTATAAACATTATTAGCCCCCTCTTCCCAACGTTTTGGATTGTTGTAAAACGGACCCATACTGTTTCGCATTAATGCATCTGAGGTATCCAATGTAGGCACGTAATCGCCGCTCAATGCAATCACCCCCCCCACTTCATTCTGATGTTCCATACCTATCAATACCGCTCCTCTGGCTCCCGTAGACAACCCCATCAAAACCATATTGCCCAAGCCAACTTGATTCGATAAGGGCGCTAAAATTGAATCCCACAACCATGTGCGCGTAGCATACCCTTTATAATCTTCTCTCGCTTCGGGATACACCGAATCCATATACACACTCTTACCCATATCGCACATGAGCACCTGAAACCCCCATTGTAAAGCCGAATCTACCACCCCTGTTTTGGTCTTCCAATCCATTACGGGATAATTCCAACCAGGAAGCAACACCAACAATCGCCCATTTGCATTTTGCGGATTCTGCAAATAAAATTTCACGGAAGTTTTGCGAAAATTAAAACTATAGGTACCCTGTTTGCCCGCTGTCAGATCTTCAATCAAAGCACCTAAAACCGGATTAAGAACTAAATTTTCTTCCGTATTAGGATACTGTACCATCGTACTCGAATCTCCATCATGCAATGGTTCTAGAGATTTCAATGCCGACGGATTTCCCCCAGAACAATTGGAGAAAATCCATACCGATATAAAACCCAAAACGCCGCGCATCAATCGCCTTCGTAACCAAAACTGCGGAGCATACGATCGTCGTTGCGCCAATCGTCTTTGACCTTTACATGCAGTTCCAAATGAACCTGTTTGCCAAAGAATCCTTCCAAATTTTTACGCGATTCAATACCCAATTGCTTTATCTTGGCTCCACCACGTCCTATTAAAATAGGCTTTTGAGAGTCGCGCTCGACAAAAATTTCTGCGTGAATATGAATGATTTTTTCAGACTCTTTAAATGCCAAAGTATTCACTTCACAAGCGTAAGGGACTTCTTCATCATATAGCTTAAGCAATTGATTTCTAACAATTTCGTTTACGAAAAAGCGCTCGCTTTTATCCGTTAATTGATCGTCGGGATAATAGGCAGGATGTACCGGCAAAAACGATTCGATATACTGCTCTAATTCAACGGTGTTAAAACCGTGCTCAGCAGATATGGGCAAATATACATCGGCTTCGAAATTGTCTTTGATTTCTTGCAATTTAGCCGCCAACTCGTCTTGATTACTCAAATCTATTTTGTTGAGCGCAATGATTTTCTTGGCAGGAGATTTTAAAAACTTCTCTTTAATTTCCTCAGAAAATTGCCTACCGTGAATATCTAAAACCAAAATCAGTACATCACTGTCTTTGAGGGATTCATTCACAAAATGCATCATCTTATCGTGCATTTTATACGAAGTTTTCGTCAAAACCCCGGGAGTATCGGAATATACAATTTGAAAACCCTCGCCGTTTTTCACGCCCAAGATACGATGACGGGTCGTCTGTGCCTTCGGATTTACGATTGCAAGGGCCTCGCCCAATAAATGGTTGTAAAGGGTACTCTTTCCGGCGTTTGGCATTCCAATAATGCTCACAAATCCGCTTCTAAAATTATCTGTCATTTCTTAAAATCCTAAACAAATGCGAATGCCTTCCTCTAAACTATGCGGTTGGTAATTCCAATCGATTTGTGCTTTTGTTATATCTAAACCGGTAATCGGCGGTCGTTTTGCAGGCTGATTCAATGTATCCGAACTCACCCTTTCGATGGCATCCATCGAAAATCCATACATATCCGCAATTTTTGAAACCAAATCGTAAATTCCAATGTATTCCGAACCTGCAATATTATAAATTCCCACTTCCTTAGCATCTGCGGCCAACATACACCCCTGCGCTAAATCTTCGGCCAAGGTAGGTGTTCTAAACTGGTCGTCGACTACCTTCGCTTTTTTACCCTCCTTTAGGGTGTTATACGCCCAAAGCATGATATTGCTTCGACTCATGTCGGCAACTTTACCAAACACCAACACGGTGCGCAAAATAGCGTAATTTTTAGCATTAGCGATTACCCGCTTTTCGGCCTCTAACTTGCTCCAGCCGTAATAACTAAGGGGGTTCGGTTCATCCAATTCGGTATACATTTTTTTGGTGCCATCAAAAATAAAATCGGTACTTAAATGCACCAATCGGAAGCCCAACTCTGCACTCCTTCGAGCCAAAAAATCTACCGCATCAATATTCAATGCAACACAGGCCTCTTTCTCAAACTCACAGTCATCTACCTGCGTCATTGCCGCCGTATGAATCACCACATCCGGCCGAAATTCCAGCAGCACACGGTTCACATCTTCCTCAGAGGTGATATCCATTTGCGTGTAATTCATCTTTTCTTTTTGGGGATGTCTATTATCGCCTTTGCCCGTTGCCAACCATTCATCGACCGAACGCTGCAGGTATAAGTCACTTAATTTTTGCCCTAATAAACCATTACTGCCTGTAATGAGGACCCGTTTCTTTGGATTCATAAACTTTGTTCAAAGTTCAGACCCTTTCGATTACCAAACAAGTAAAATATCGCATTCCCAAATCGATTGCGTATTTTTGTTATTATGAAGTTTACTACGTTTCGTTACCAAAACCGCGAGCAAGCGGGTATTGTTGCTGAAGATGCTGTTTATAACTTGAATGATATCGATGCAAGCATACCCAAAACCATGCTGGAAATGTTACAAATCTGGGATGAAATCACACCCAAAGCCCTAAGTATCCAGAATGAAATCTTAGCCGGTAAACATCAAGACAAACGTTGTCCTATTTTAGAAGTTGAATTCTTGGCGCCCGTTCCCAAACCTACTAGTTGCCGCGATGGATATGCTTTCCGCCAACACGTTGCTGCAGCGCGTAGGAATCGCAAAGTGCCTATGATTGAAGAGTTCGACCACTATCCCATCTTTTATTTCACCAATCATAACGCCGTTCAAGGCCCTGGTGACGTTCCTTGTATGCCCGATCATTTCCAAAAATTAGATTTCGAATTGGAAGCAGCGGTAATTCTAGGAAAAAAGGGCAGAAATGTTCCTGCAAGCGAAGCAGATTCCTACATCGCAGGATATACCATCATGAACGACATGAGTGCGCGTACCCTTCAAATGGAAGAAATGCTACTCAATTTAGGTCCCGCAAAAGGAAAAGATTTCTCTACGGTTATCGGTCCATGGATGGTAACTCCCGATGAATTATCGCCTTTCATGTCCAAAGCGAAAGCCGGTCATACCGGAAATGCATTCAGTCTTGAAATGCGCTGTTGGGTAAATGGTATTCAAGTAAGCCATGGCAATATGGGCGAAATGGATTGGACTTTCGCAGAAATTATCGAGCGCTGCTCGTATGGAGCCGATATTCTTCCCGGTGATGTAATTGGTTCTGGTACAGTTGGAACCGGCTGTTTCCTAGAACTAAATGGAACCGGATTGTTCCACGACTCTAATTATACGCCACAGTGGTTAAAGGAAGGCGATATCGTAGAAATGGAAATCACCGGTTTGGGTAGACTTAAAAACACGATAGTCGCTGAAAAAAGTGATTTTTCTATTCTCAAAATCAAAGAAAAGTTTCTAAACTAAACGCTCATTATATACCCCTTGAAGAGAATGAAAAAGCCATCGTTATTGATGGCTTTTTCCTTTTATCGGCATACATTACCCATTCAAATCGAAAAAAGTATTTACTTTGTTAAGGTTTGAATTTATCGGAACTTTCAAAGATTGTCTGAATGCTAACGGGATTATACCGATATTACAAAAAGGCCAAATTTCAAAATAACATAACTAAATGAACGTAATAATCGCTGGAAGCAGCGGCATGATAGGAAATTTGATTTTAGAAAAATGTCTTCAATCAAATAAAATCAACGAAATAATTTCCTTGGTGAGAAAACCTTCAAAAACAACCTCTGACCAAAAAATTAAAGAAGTTGTAATTCAGGATTTTGAGAACTATGGTTCACAAGGTGCTCATTTTAAAAACATCGACATCGCCTTGTTTTGTATAGGTGTTTACACCGGTAATGCAAACGACACGGAGTTTAAAAAAATAACGGTCGATTATGCCCTTGCCTTTGCCAAAGAATTAAAGAAGTATAGTCCAAATGCTACTTTATGTTTGTTAAGTGGTGCGGGTGCAGACCGAAGCGAAAAAAGCAAAACCTCATTTGCTCGCTACAAGGGTATGGCGGAAAATCAAATTTCAGCATTAGGCTTAAAATTTCATACGTTCAGACCTGCCTACATTTATCCAGTTACCCCAAGAAAAGAACCCAATTTGATGTACCAAATTTCAAGAGTATTATACCCTGTAATCAAATTATTTGGGAAAAGTGCAAGTATAAAATCTACAGAATTGGCAGCCGCAATGTTTCATGTAAGCATCAACGGCGCTGACCAAGAAATTTTAGAGAATAAAGATATTTTAAAACGCGTTCAATTTTAGGATTAATTATCCCTTTAATTTTTTTGTTGCCGAAAGTACCGGTAACAAATTCAAAAGTGATAGCCCCGGTATTGCATTTTATCGTTTTAGCAATCTTGGCGTTGCTTTTATTTTTATATTCGGAGCATGATACAAAATCACGAAATCGATTATTACCTTCATGGAGAGGAAATGCAATGCGTTGAAATTGAACTCGACCCTCAAGAGACCGTTATTGCGGAAGCGGGCAGTTTTATGTATATGGAAAACGGCATTGAAATGCAAACCATTTTTGGAGATGGATCTCAATCAGAAGGCGGTTTTTTAGGCAAAATTCTAGGTGCCGGAAAACGTTTACTGGTGGGAGAAAGTCTATTCATGACCGCCTTTACCAATATGGGACATGGGAAACGCCGGGTAAGTTTTGCAGCACCCTATGCGGGTAAAATTGTACCTCTAAATTTGGCCCATCTGGGAGGTAAAATCATCTGTCAGAAAGATGCATTTTTATGCGCAGCAAAAGGCGTGCAAGTGGGTATTGAATTCCAAAGACGATTAGGTACAGGACTATTCGGCGGTGAAGGTTTTATCATGGAGAAATTGGAAGGAGATGGCATGGCTTTCATGCATGCCGGTGGATATATTATTGAGAAAGATTTACAACCTGGAGAAAGTTTTCGTGTAGATACTGGATGTATCGTTGGTTTTACCGGTTCCGTTGATTACGATATCCAATTTGTTAAGGGCATCAAAAATGCCGTTTTTGGTGGAGAGGGCTTATTTTTTGCTGTTTTACGCGGTCCTGGAAAGGTTTGGATGCAGAGTTTGCCCGTTAGTCGTTTAGCAAGCCGCATTTTAAGCTATGCACAACCCGGAAATAGAAAAGGAGAAGGCAGTATTTTAGGCGGCCTAGGCAACTTATTGGATGGTGACGGACACTAGAACCAATAGGCCAATTTTAAAGCTAATGAACGACCTGCAAAGCCCCAAGTTTCATTTTGGGGCTTTAACATTAATGCGGTTCTATCCCAATTTTGAGCAAATACGATAAAAATATCACTCATGGGTCGGTAACGCCACTGAAAACGCACATTGATATTCATCAATTTATTCTGGGCATTCAATTGCCAATATCCAATCAGATAGGTCGTGGTTGAAAAACTATAATCTGCCTTTAATCCTATCAAGTCAATCGCATAGGTACCACTGTCGCCAAAATTTATGTCGATATGTCGGATGTTTCCGCTTAAAAACAGGCGAGGAATGGCACGTTTACCCCAACCCGGTACCCTCCACCCCAGATCGGCAATGTATTCTTGTTTATTTCCAATAAAATAGTTTCCTAAATCTACACTTCCTGTTAAGGTCAAAGGCTTGCGATTGTTTGTAGCCCATGTAAATGTAGAACCCAGCCATTGATGCGTTCCGTTTAAATAACCTCCTCCTGGCAATGCCACCGGAGCAAAAGGTAAAAAAAGTCTATAATATTGGTGATAAATTGCCGCTGTAATTCGGGTACTGTTTTGAAGATTCAACTCCCCTTTTAAATCCGAATACGATTCGGTGGGAACCCAAGCGCTGTCATAATAAGAACTGTTATAAATATCTACCGCGTAGTTATTAACGAATTTATTCTTAGAAGGATAAAAAATGCGTTTTACCATGGGTTCTAAGCGCCAATAATCCCATTTAACCACCTTACCTGTTGAGGGATCAAAATTATCAACTCGTGGCACAAATCCGGTTCGGGCATGAAATAGCCGACTTACGTATTCGTGGTTCCACATTAGGTTCCAATCGAGGGTTTTATACATCAACCAAGTGGCATGCGCGAAACCTTGGGTTCCCGACAAACCGGGGTAATGTGATTTTTGAAGAAACGCTTTTCCGGCCCAACGATTGTCTGGTGTTAGCAGATTAAATTCTGTACCCAAAACGGTATTAAAATCGCGCGTATCTGTTCCTAAGCGTTCATCATGTACCGCTATAAATCCGATATTGGATGCTTGAAACACTTTCCTTTGCAAGGCAAATACACTGTAATTAATATGGGTTGCTGTACCAAGTCCGCGAGCCTCGGTACTTACATTCATGAGTCCTAGCCGTAAATTATTGCCGTATTTACCAGACAATCTCAATCCATATTGAATGGGGATATTCGTTCGATCTGGCGCTAAACCAATTCTTCTCGAAAAAAATGGACGTATCTGTCTAAATCCAAAATTGGCAAATAAATCACTGTTTTCAATGAAAAACTGCCTTCTTTCAGGAAAAAACAGACTAAATCGCGTCAAATTCACCTGTTGTTGATCTACATCGACTTGCGCAAAATCTGGATTTAAGGTTGCATCCAAATTCAAACTTTGTGTGATTCCTACTTTCACATCAAAACCAACCCTTGGCTGTTGTAGGATAACACCACCTGCTTTTTCTTGTATAGAATTATTGCTGATATAGGGCACCCATACCCCGTTGAAAAATTTCTTGGTAAGAGGTTTTTCCCATTTCATGGTATCGGTAAAAACCAAAGTGCTAAAATTAAAATTCCTTGGTACCCGATGATAATTCGAAATTTCGTTGTTTTTCAAATCAATTCTCGATACGTTGATTCCCCATTCCTTTGCTCCGATTATATACCGCAAACTCGCTAATGGAATGGCCATTTCCGCATACCAAAAGCTATCGGTAATATGGGTTTCACTAAACCAGACTTGATCCCAAGCCGTGCTAACACCAAATACACCTCCATTTTCAATGGCGCCTTCACGTTGTGCATTAAAGGGCGTTACCCCAAACGAAAAACCATTCTGACCATCTAAAAAGGGAGAAATACTTAATACCACGGCATCGTGGGTAGTAACCGAAAAGTCGCGTTTCAAATTATTTACAACGAATGGTTTATTGGGGTTTCGGTTTACACATTTAAAAGCGGCATATAAAAACGATTCATTTTGACACAAGGCAAAATAGGTTTGTGTTAATGCTTGAGAAGTATCGTATGGGTAGTATTGTTGAAAATTGCTTTGATATTTCGATTGTTGCCAAACGTTTTCGTTTAACAATCCATCAATAATTATCTTTTCGCTAATTTCTTTAATAACAAATTCTTGAACATGATTACTTGATTCTTTTGTTGAAGAATTTTGAGCGTAATTGGGAACAATTGAACACGCAAAAAGCAAGATGAATAACGGAGCGTATATCTCTCTGTATTTAATCATCTGTTCGTGCTCTTTCTCTTTTTTGAGCCAATGACATGGCATCAATTTGCTGGTAATATTTTTTCTTACTCGCAGGCACGTAGAACTTCAATCTTTTTCCTGCAATAAGAAATACTTTTTGATTGAGATTGTTCCATCTGCGAATCTCGGAAGTATTGCAATCAAAAATATCTGTAATGGTGTACAATGCGTCACCGCGTTTTATTTTATAATAGACCCATACTTTTTCATCGCGCGCTGTTAACGCCGCTGGCACTTCAACAATTTGCTGAGGCTCTACAACCACAACAGAATCCCCATCGTAAACTTGCGTTAGGGTATCGTAAGAGATTTCCATTCGTGGAGCGCCATTCAACCAAAAATCTATGGAGTCTCTTTCTTGATTGTAGGCTTCTGAAATGGTTTCCGGCAAATAGAACATAAACTCCTTCCCCATATAAGGAATCATATCTACGCGCAAACCTGGGTTAAATTCTCGCATTTGTGCGATCCCTAAACCCAATTTCGTATCGAAATAGGAAAACGGTATGGGCTGATTAATTCCTTTAACCGCAACCAATTTTACGGGTTCGGAATCCGGCATGGTTTTACCGGTTTCTAATAATTCGGAAATGGCTACAGACGCCGCTATAAACTGAATTACGGGTATGCGTTCTTCTGGTTCTAAAGCTTTATACAACGTATCAAAATCCAAACTTTTCGTAGTATGGATTACCTGATTCAAGCGTGCAGGCCCTATACTAAAAGCGGTAACTGTTTTAAGCCAATCTCTGTAGATAATTTGAAGCTCTGATAGATATTTGCACGCAGCTTCTGTACTCTTTTGTGGATCGTGTCTTTGATCGAATAAGGCTGTTTGTACCAACCCATATTTTTTTCCAATTAAATAGGGCATAGGCCACATACCGGCAAAACCCGATTCATTGCGGTAACGAGCTTCAAACCCTGTATTTGAAGCGGGCAGGAAACCTATAAACCAAGGCAGTTGTTGTTTGCGGCGTTCAGATTCTATAGTAGTTTGATACCGTAAATAACGGCCTGCCAATATGCGATTGCTACCCCCATGATCTTGGAGACGCTCGGAAATCTCAACATACAACTCTGGAACCCTAAAACGAGGTAATCCTCGCGATTCATATTTGGTCAATAACGCATTTATGGAAGCAGTATCGCTCGCATGTAAGGGAAAAATCAAGACCAAAAGTATCCCAAAGAAACCCTGTCGTATTAGGCTACTCATTCTCATTAAGGTAATTTCCTTTCGATTAATTTCGATAGGTTATAAAGTGCAATCTCTTCCTTACGGTGGGTCATTAATTGAACCCCCATAGGCAAACCATCGGTATTCAAACCCATTGGCACTGAAATTGCTGGATTTCCAGCTAAATTCGCTTGTACTGTAAACAAATCAGCCAGATACATGCTCACCGGATCCTTGCTCTTTTCTCCAATTTTAAACGCAGGTGTACTTGTTGTAGGCATCAACATGGCATCACAACGGGATAAAATGGAATCGGTTTCATTTTGAATTATACGACGTACTTTCAGAGCTTGTTCATAATACGCATCGTATTGATCGCTTGACAATACGAAAGTACCCAGCATAATTCTTCGTTTCACTTCAGGACCAAAGCCTTCTGTACGTGAAAGCGTATACGTACTTTCCAAATCTGTAGCATTGGCACTTCTGTAGCCATACATCATCCCGGAATATCGCGATAGATTACTACTTGCTTCGGCTGTGGTTAATACATAATACGTTGGAACCATTTGATCTAAAAGTGGAAAATCTACGTATTCTATTTGATGACCTTCGGACTTTAGGGTTTCCAATAGAGCGTCAAAAGCAGCACGAACTTGGGGATCCAAACCGGGATGTTCTACCGCCTGTTTCATTACTGCAAAACGTTGATTTTTAAGATCTTTAGGCACCCAAGGCATTAAGGATGATTCCTGAATCGCGGTTGCATCATGATCATCACTACCCGACATTACCTCGGTTAATAGTGCAATGTCTTCCAAGCTCTTTGCAAAAGGACCAATTTGGTCAAAGCTGGAGGCATAAGCCAATAAACCCCATCGTGAAATCCTGCCATAGGTTGGTTTCAACCCATAAATTCCATTAAAAGCGGCAGGCTGACGTATAGATCCACCGGTATCGGAACCTAAGGAGCAATGACACATGTTGGCAGCTACAGCTACAGCACTTCCTCCACTACTACCACCTGGAACCCGATCCGTATCAAAAGGATTTTTTACTGCTCCAAAAGCACTATTTTCATTGGATGCTCCCATAGCAAATTCATCGCAATTGGTTCTTCCAATAAAAATGGCATCTTCTTGTTCAAGCCTTGATACTGCAGTACCCGTATATAAAGCTTCAAAGCCCTCCAAAATTTTAGATGAAGCACTTACTTTATGTCCCTGATAACTCAAATTATCTTTGAGTGCGATTACGGCACCGGCTAATTTTCCAAAGGTACCAGAGGCGATTTTTGCATCGATTAAACGGGCTTTTTCTAAGGCTTCGTCTTCCCAAACCTCTAAAAAAGCGTTTAAATCGGCATGTTCTTTAATTTGGGAAATATATTGACCCACCAATTCCACACAAGTAGTTACACCTGCACGTAAATCGGCCTGAATGTCAATTACCCGGCGATATGCTTTCAATTGTTCTTTGGGCTATTTGATGACTCGTCGTCGTTCATTCCCTTACGAATTTCATCGCGCATACCGTCTTTTGCATTGTTGAATTCGCGAATTCCTTTGCCCATTCCGCGCATTAATTCAGGAATTTTCTTTCCTCCAAATAACAACAATACAATCAAGGCAATGATAATAAGCTCACTTGGTCCAAGAGAACCCAAGAAAAGCACGGTGTTCAATACAATGTTCATAATTCTTACAAAGATAGGTAATAAAACGGTTTAGTTAAGTGCTATGCATCGGCTTTAGACCATGCCCCTTTATCGTTTTGATTAAACTGCCATGGAGCACCGTTATTTTCCAAATTGGTGAACATGCCATTGAGTTCTGAAGGTGCCGCACTTTGTTCCATTACTAAATATTGACGCATCTGCATAATAATATCTACAGGATTAATATTTACGGGACATGCATCTGCACAGGCATTACAAGTAGTACAAGCCCATAATTCTTCGGCACTTATATAAGAATGCAAGTTTTTACCGTCTTCCGGCATTACTGAAGCCCCTTTAGGTCCGATTGCTTTGCCTACTTCTTCCAAACGATCGCGCGTATCCATCATTACTTTTCGCGGGCTGAGTAATTTGCCTGTAATATTTGCGGGACAAACGCTAGAGCAGCGGCCACATTCGGTACAGGTATAGGCATCCATTAAGTTTTTCCATGTAAGGTCATTTACATCCTTGGCTCCAAATCCTGCAGGTGCTTCATAACCTTCTGGCGGTGCTGCATTGGGATCCATCATCAACTTCACTTCAGTTGTAACGGATTCCATATTGGAAAATGCTCCTTTAGGCTTCAAAGAGGAATAGTATACATTGGGGAAAGCCATAATGATATGCCAATGTTTGGAATAAGGCAAATAATTCAAGAAAATCAAAATTCCTACAAAATGAAACCACCAAAAGGTACGCTCTAAGATATGTAGGGAAGGGCTACTAAAACCTTCGTATGCATTTACAAACCAAGAACTTACAGGGAAAGACCCATGAGCAGCCATATCGCCGCGCACTTGAAGAACCTGTTCAACTGCATTCATTTGAAGTAATGCACCCATCAATACGATTTCTACAAAAAGAATAATTGTAGCATCTTTTGTAGGCCAACCTTTCATTTCACGCATAGTGAAACGAGGTATTTTCTGTACGTATCTGCGGAATAGAAATACCATACAGGCTATTAATACACCCAAGGCCAACCATTCGAAGAATGCAATTGCTAAATCATACGTTCTGCCTAAAAAGCCGGCAAATACTCTGTGGGTTCCAAAAATACCATCGATTAAAATTTCTAAAACCTCAATATTTATAAGCACAAAACCCACATATATCAAAATATGAAAAAATCCTGCCACGGGCCTGCGAACCATTTTACTTTGGCCTAAAGCCACCAATGCGGTTTGCTTCAAACGGTCTTTGGGGTTATCGGATAGGTCGATATCTCTACCCAGCTGAATGTTTCTTTTAATTGTAAGAACGCTTCTTCTGAAGAATTCTATGCCCGTAGCCAAGCACAGCACGAAAACCAACTGTTGTAAAACCTGCATATCGAAGCGAATTTAAAACGAAAAGGCTGAATTTCCTTGAAAAAACATCCAAGGAATCAATCCATCACCAAGCGCACAGCTTCAAAAACTTCGGCAAACTCCCTAGCCACTTGCACCCCTCTCATTCGAAGCTGCGATCGTAAAAATTCCTCATTCGCATAAGGTCGATGGGCTTGAGACTGATATTTCTTCAGTGCATTCACTTTAGCCATTACATGACGTTCATAAACCACCTCAAAGGCACAAGTTTGAAAATTTAAATTATTCCAAGGCAGTTCATAACTAAAAATATTCATGAATTTAAACGCCCTTAAAGCTTCTTCCGCGATTGTTTTATGGTCTTGATGGATATCGTTCAAGGAAGGTATAAGTACCGTGTCTGGTTTAAAGCGCTCCCGTAGTTGAATAAGAATATCTAAAATTTCTTGTCGGTGGTAATTAAAGGTGCGGACTTCGAATCTGTTGAGCAACAAATCTTCGGGCTTGATGCCCAATTCTGCCGTTGCTTGCTTCACTTCTTGAATTAAAATATCCTTAGGAAATTGGGGTAAAACACTTTGTTCACAGGCACTAAAAGCTACGTAAATAACGCGTTTGCCCTCCTCAATAAATTTAGCAACACTGGCTCCACAACCCAACTCACCATCATCGGTATGCGGCGATAACAATAAAATCGTATTTCCTACCATAAGGGTTTGATTTCCTCCATTTCAGACTTTCTCTTTCGGATTTTTAAAATTTCTTTGGGAAGCCTTACTTTCATGGATTGGTTCAATGCTTCAATGGAAACCACGATATAACTGCTATCTCCAGAAATGAAAATTTCAGCCTCTTGCCCTTTTAATGGGCCATCCAATATTTCTGCAATATCTCCAACTTCAAAATGTTCCCCGCGATTTACTTCGCTGATATTATACCCAAATTCAATGAATTCACGGATTAGGTTAATCTGCTTTTCAGGTATCGTAGCATCTTTTTGATTGTGTCGGATAAATTTCACAACCCCGGGTGTTTGTAAAATAATATCGCGTTCAATTTCGTTGGGATAAACAAACAAATATCCGTTGAAAAGTGGCATATCTACCCACTTTTTTCGATCCTTCCAAAATCTCAAACTTCGATGAAGGGGCAAATAATGGGTTATTCCTGCTTTGTCAAAATAAGCGGAGACTTTCTTTTCCTGCTTACTCGCCACATAAATAACTTTCCATTTTAATTCTTGCTCATCCATAGTTAATCAAAATTAAATGCCCGAGTAGTATTTTGCAATACAAACATACATTCTTGCATCG
>CBFHGY010000011.1:0-29563 GCA_965655465.1 Bacteroidia bacterium
GTAACTAGCAGACCTGGAAAATCCATATTGTGAATGAACAATCAACGTATATATAGCAGCACTTAAGGTAAATACTGCAAACCATTTAAGGTAAAAATGTATCCTGTCATAATTAGAGAAGATGAGAATTCCCAAATAAAAAAATAGGGTAATATACCATGTTCGAGCCAAACTATACTTGGCACTCACCAACGGCATGCTAGAAAAGATCGTACTCACCCATAGCCATAATAGGTACAAACTCACCAACAAAACAACGGGGTGCTTCAGGTATTTTATTTCAATGGGTCTTTCTTTAAATATATGAATCCCCATTAATATAAAAAGCACGATATAAATTGGCTCGGTAGGCATCGAAAGGCCAAATCCACCGCCTAAATCCTCGATATTTACCGCCAGAGGGGTAATTGCGCCAAAAAACAAGAGTGTTTTTTCTGTGAATAAAATCGAAGCATACATGACCATTACAGCCAATGGAATCAGAACAACCCAAAATTGTTGCCTTAATATTCCAAAAACGATTCCAAAAATCAGGCTCAGCAAAAACAAGAACAAACCTATTTTTCGCCTTGAATCGAGCTGATTTAAGGATAGCTGCATACCGATTTACGCCTTTTTACTGAAAAGTTCAATGGTAATTAATACCACTGCGGTAGCTAAGAACGTAGCCAATAAGGAAAGCAACAAAACGAAAGAACGTTTAGGCCAGAATTTTATTTCGGGCACCGTGGCCGATTCAACCGTAAATTTATGCGTCAAACGCTCTCCTACATCGACCTGCCTTTTCTCAAATTGCGTAATTAGATTACTCTCTTTTTCCGCCTCCAATTTAATCAGTTCATTCAGTGCGATAAAATCACCCCCACTGGCAATTAATTGTTTGCGTTCGTTTATAAGATCTTGTAACTGTCCTGTTCTACCCGAAGACTGCGCTTTATAAATTTCCTCTGCCAGTGCACGTGATTGTTCTTCGTAGTTCGTAATACCTCGAGTACCCAATTCACGCAATTCATTCTTAATATTTTGAATTTTTCTTTGCTTTTCTTCAAGCGCTCTTCTTACGATATCCAATGCAGGTGTGGCTATTTGATTTTGAACTTCCGTTTTAATGGAATCGTATAAATCTGCGATTCCGTTAGCCAATTTAGCCGCCATGACCGGGTCTTCATCCAGAACTTCGATTTTTATACTCAAATATCGCGTGCGCTCAAAGTTGAAATTCTCCTTTATCTTGTTATCCAAGGCATATTTGGGATAGGCCTCTTTTTTGGGATCTATACCGTAATGCTTCATCAAATCGAAGTTTTGAACCAAGCGGCCTATTAATGTACCGGATTGAATAAGTTGTAATGCTTTTTCCGCTTCAATCTCCTCTCCAAACTCTAAAGGATCCTGCTGACGCTGGTTCAATTCTGTCAATAATGCATTTGAAATGGAATTGTTTTTGGTGGGATAAAAAATATGTTGGGCCCTGTATTTGGGCTTTGTAATTGCCGGATGGGTTAATACAATTGCAAAAATGGCGGCAATCGTGCAACTGATAATAAAAACTTTACGCCAACGCCAAAAGAAATTAACAACACTAACTAAGGTTATAGGCTTTACTTGAGACTCGTCTATTAAGTTATTTGTGGAAGTATTCTCAGAATGTTCTGTCATAAAATTGCAATGGGCTTTCAAAGATATTTAAACGTCGCTTTAACACCTTGTATTTCTCAAGAATTCTTTAGTTTATCCACAAAATTGTCACGAAATGGACTATAAATCGAAAAAACGTAAAGCTAAATCCACTTCATGGTCCTTGTTTTCATTGCTATCTTCCGACAAAAAAACTTGGGAGATACGATAACCTTGGCGGTCTAAAGTTGCAATTATGGACCGAACATAGGTGGTATTTAATTTGATATTCACTTTCAGTCTGCCAAATTCCAATTGACTTACCATAAGTCCTAAAACTTTAGCACCATTTTCTTCAACCCATCGAGCAATCGTTGCAGGAGTATAATCTTTTTCATCAATTTCCATTACCAAAACGGCTCCTAGACCTCTATACGTAAGAGATTGGGTAATGAGAATATTGATTTGCTTTTGATCTATGGCACCGATATAAGCACCATCCGTGTCTACCACTCCCAAGACCGACAATTCATTGGATGCCAACATCGGAACCAATTCATATAAGTGCTGATCCTCCATAGCCTTAGGGGCATGCGGATTATGAGGAATCACCTCCGATAAAGTTTTAGATTTATCTTCTATGGCGTATAGCGTTTGCAAACGGCAATAGTTGTAAATGGCTTTGTTTTCAAGAATCGGTAATTCTGAAAATCCTTGTGTTGCCAAGTAATCAATTGCGGTATCCACCGAATCGGTGACCCTCAATGCATGCAGTTGTTCTGAAATGAGTCCTTTGGCAATCATGTGCCAAATATAGCAGAATAATCCTTAAATCACCATTTGTGTGTTTCATCATTGTGCCATGAATCTTGTAATTTCATGGTACGTTCGATTAAATCTCTTACACAACCATGTCCTCCCGATACGGCACTCACAAAATGAGCCACTTCTAAAACATCCGCACACGCGTCTTTCGGACAACATGCAAGTCCAACCTCCTTTAAAATAGGTACGTCTGGCAAATCGTCGCCCATATAGGCCACTGATTCCGTTTTTATACCTGTTTTCCGTAGGAAGTCTTTGAACGCCTCAGACTTCTCCGCTTGTCCCAAGTAAATATGTTGGATACCCAAACCTTCGAAACGCTTCCGCATGCCTTCCGATTTCCCACCGGAAATAATTCCGACGGCATAACCCGTTTTTACCGCATGCTGTAAGGCATAACCATCTTTGATGTTTACAGAGCGCAACATAAACCCTTCTTCGGTAACCAATACCTGGCCGGGTGTCATCACGCCATCAACGTCAAACACAAAGGCTTGGATCTGTTTAAAAACGGGTATTAAATTCGACATTTTTTGAGCTTACTACCAGCCTAATATCCATGCAAAGATCAAAGGAGCGACTATAGTAGCATCACTTTCAACAATGAATTTCGGAGTATCGATATCTAATTTACCCCATGTAATCTTTTCGTTTGGAACCGCTCCGGAATAACTACCATAACTGGTTGTACTGTCTGAAATTTGGCAGAAATAAGACCAGAAAGGGATATTCTCCATTTCCATATCTTGATACAACATAGGCACCACACAAATCGGGAAATCGCCAGCAATACCTCCACCAATTTGGAAGAATCCGATACCTTTTCCTTCGCTATTTTTAATATACCAATCGGCCAAATATGCCATGTATTCGATTCCACTTTTCATGGTTGATGCTGCTAATTCACCCTTAATTACATAACTCGCAAAGATGTTTCCCATGGTAGAATCTTCCCAACCAGGAACCACTATCGGTAAGTTACGTTCTGCAGCGGCCAACATCCAGCTATCTTGAGGATCGATTTCGTAGTATTGTTCCAATTCACCGCTTAATAATATTTGGTACATATACTCATGCGGGAAGAAACGTTGACCCGAATCTTGTGCGCCTTTCCAAATGCCATAAATATGTTTTTGTAAGCGTCGAAATGCCTCTTCTTCAGGAATACAAGTGTCGGTTACACGATTGTAATGATTTTCCAATAAATCCCATTCATCTTGTGGACTTAAATCGCGGTAATGAGGCACGCGCTTGTAATGCGAATGAGCCACCAAGTTCATAATGTCCTCTTCTAAGTTGGCACCGGTGCAGCTTATGATGTCTACCTTGCCTGCACGTATCATTTCCGCCAAACTTTTACCCAATTCTGCGGTACTCATTGCTCCCGCTAGGGTAATCATCATTTTACCTCCTTCGGTTAAATGGGCTTCATATCCTTTTGCTGCATCGACCAAGGCGGCAGCGTTAAAGTGCTTGTAATGGTTTTCTACAAATTGAGAAACTGGACCTTTCATCCTGCAAAGTTACAGCACAAAGTTCGAATCTGAATTGCCGAATTTAGACTACTCACCAAGCAACCACAAACGTTTGAATCCGCGCTTCTTTTTGGGCATTAATGCCACTTTACTTTGTACGTATTCCAATGCTTCTTCCATGTCATCGGTTAATAGAAATAAATCCAAATCCTCAGGTGAAATGGTTTTAGCACTATTCATGTCATTAACTTGCTTCAACAATCCGCTCCAATAATCTTTACCCATTAATACCACTGGAAACCACGGCATTTTTTGAGTTTGTATTAATGTCAATGCCTCAAACATCTCATCTAAGGTGCCAAAGCCTCCAGGAAATATAATGAATCCAAAAGAATACTTGAATAATAAAACCTTCCTAACAAAGAAATAGCGAATGTCGACACTTACATCTACATAAGGGTTGATTTGCTGCTCAAAAGGTAGCTCGATGTTGACCCCAACACTTTTGCCTTTGGCTTCAAAGGCCCCTTGATTTGCAGCTTGCATGATTCCTGGTCCTCCGCCTGTTAGTACGGTAAAGCCTAGTTGACTCACACGGGCTCCCATTTCTTTAGCTTTTTCGTAAAAAACATCTCCAGGTTTATACCGAGCAGAACCAAAAATACTCAGGCAAGGGCCCACAAAATGCAATTTGCGGAATCCTTTTAAAAACTGCAATAATACCCTAAATCCAAATACCAATTCGGTAAATCGATTATGAGGACCTTGAAGCATTTCTAGGTCGGTTAATGATCTTCTGTTTTCCATAAAATAATACTGCCCCTACAGCGTGTAACTGAGGGGCAGCAATTTAGTATTTTCACCGCAGGATGCGGTTAAAGTTCATTAAAATATTTCAGTTTGCGCAAAGTAGAAGCTTCCTTCAATTGCAGCATTTTCATCGCTATCGCTTCCGTGAACAGCATTAGCATCGATGCTCTTTGCATACAAGTTGCGGATTGTTCCTGGTTCTGCTTTTTGAGGGTCTGTGGCCCCTATCAAGGTACGGAAATCAGCAACTGCATTGTCTTTTTCTAATATTGCAGCATAAATCGGTCCACTTGTCATGAATGAAACCAAATCCGCATAAAAGGGACGCTCCTTGTGAACTTCGTAAAAAGCACCTGCTTGTTCAGCAGTTAAATGAATGTATTTCATTGCCTTTACTTTGAAACCAGCACCAATTATATGGTCGAGAATTTTACCTGCATGTCCGTTAGCAACGGCATCAGGTTTGATCATAGTGAACGTACGATTACTCATTTTTCTTAATATGCGGCAAAATTCGCAATTTTTATCGGCTTTATGCTATTAAATCCGAGGTTTTTATTAAAAATTTCGACCAATCATATACCCGCTTGCTTTTTATTTAGCAAAGTGGGCTTATTTTCGAAAATCATGTGTTTTTCGTATTCGGTAAAACCCGCAACTCAAAGCCTACCTTTTGATATTTCTCAGATCCAAATCCCTATCCCAGGTTTCTTTTTTAACGGTTTTGAACATCCAAAACTTCCCATTGTTACTGCAAATGAAAAATGGGAAATGGCCCAATGGGGACTCATACCCGGTTGGGCGAGAACCCAAGAACAACAATTTGAAATACAATCGAAGACCTTGAATGCACGAAGTGAAAGTGCCTTTGAAAAACCTGCTTTTCGTGAAGCTTGGAATAAACGACCCTGTATAGTTCTTGCCTCCGGCTTTTTCGAATGGCAACATCAGGGTAAACAACGCATCCCTTACTTTATCACAAGTCAAACTCAAGAGCCCTTATGGTTCGCAGGACTGTACGAAGATGCCCAGATTCAAAATCAATGGCAGCGAACATATACGATACTCACCACAGAGGCCCTTGGCATAATGTCGGAGATTCATAACGCTAAAAATAGAATGCCTTTAATGCTCCAAACTGCGGATATCCCCAAATGGCTTCACGGAAGCCCCCAAGATCGCACCTCCATGTGTATCCCTAAAAACCCAAGCTTTCTTAAGGCATATCCTGTAAACCCACGCCTCAATACTCCTACAAACAACCGAAATGAACCTTGGGCAATTTTGCCCTACGAAAAACCTCAAACAGAACTCCCATTTTGATGTATTTTCCTTTAGATTTGTTGCGTTATTGCCTATGAATTTCAGAACCCTTTGTGCCTTCATTTGTATCGGCCTTTTTGCATGTCAATCGAACCCAACCGAAACTCCCACTATTGGAGTTTCAGATACTGTAGTAAATCAAAGCAAAGAATCCCTCACTCCTTTGCCTCCAGTTGATCCAAAATGGAATCGACTTGCCTTAATGCTTTCTGGAGATACCGAGCAATACCAATTACATATGCCCAACCGCAGCGTTTGGTTACAATATGCCCGTAATAGCTCACCAAAATGGGACGTACTGAATGAGAAAATCGCAAGACCTATACAAAATTGGGTTGCCGAACAATCGTACAACCAGAAACATCCCACAAGAACCTTATTATACCCATTTGCAGGAGGGGATTTCTTTTCTGCCAATTTATTTTTTCCGGATAAAGACACCATAATTATGGTAGGACTTGAACCTCCGGGTGCACTATTTAATCCCGACAGCGTGGATCAAACAGCTCTTGAAAGTTATTTAAGAGATCTTGAAAAATCCTTGTTCTTCCCGCATAAACTAGGTTTCTTCCGAACAAAAAGTATGGCTATCGACTTTGAAAAAGGCTTGCTTAACGGAACGGTTCATACCTGTTTGTATTATCTTTCTAAGGCGGGAAAACAAATACACTATGTAAAATCTATGAACTTCGACACTGCCGGTAACTTCAAAGATGTTAGTGATATTGGCACTTCCAAAAACAGAAAAAAAGGGTATCGCATTGGCTATGCTGCAAAAGGAGACAAACAGGTTAAGGAATTGATTTATTTTTCTGAAAACCTGGCTAACAGTGGTGTTTATTATCCCGATAAAAAAGTTATGCGTCGCATTCCCGCCGCGATGTACTTGGAAAAACAACACAATACTGCATCCTACTTTAAAGCAGCAACCTATTTGATGCATAAATCTTATTTCTCTTGGATCCGCAATGTATGCACACATGCAAGTTCGGTGATCCTACAAGACGATAGTGGTATTCCGTTAGCGCTATTAGAAAAAGCCGGTTTCAAAGTTCAGCTCCTAGGGAATTATACCCGAACAATTCCTCTATTTTCAAATTTATATCAACCTGATTTAAAGAATCGCTACGACTCTATAAAGCCTGAAAAATTGCCCTTTACCATTGGCTACAACGCCCAATATGGAGAATGCAATTTACAACTTGCCGAGAAATAGTCCCTGATCAATCCCCTTAACCCCCTTACTGGGAGAGTCAGAGCCTTTCAAAAACACCCTATTTATCCCGATAACCTATGAACGATTCTCCTTATTATATCGAATTGCGCGGCCATGCCAAAGGCATTTCTTCCGAAGACATAGAAATAGCTCAAGCTTTTCTAAGCGGATATCCTTTTGATTCTTTCGATACCGATGAAAAAACTATACGTGCGTATGCAAAAGCAAAGGATATCGACGCTGCGCTCAAAGGAGAAATTGAAGCCCTTTTATTGCCCTATGTGGAAAATATCGAATGGCTTGAACATCCTTATGAAAACTGGAATAAAAAATGGGAAGAGAACTTCTTTAATCCTCTAAACGTAGGTCCGTTTCACGTTAGAGCTCCTTTTCATCCAGAATCTGATAAAGAATTTGTGATTACCATCGAGCCCCGAATGAGCTTTGGTACCGGACATCATGGTACCACGCAATTGATGCTCGGTTTTTTACATCAATATGCCGATAAAATAGAAAATGCGCGGGTTTTAGACATGGGCACTGGTACGGGAATTTTGGCAATTGCCGCAGAAATGCTAGGGGCTTCAGAAACGTGGGGTATCGAAATTGATGATTGGGTTGTAGAAAATGCCAACGACAATATTCGCATCAACAAAACCGAAAGAACCCGAATGACTTGCGGAACAGCAGAACTATTGACCCATACATATAACAATCATTTCGACGTAATCATTGCCAATATACATCGAGAAGTCATACTTGCAGATTTGGCCGATTATGTGCGCGTGACAAAACCAGGGGGCATTCTGTTTATTAGTGGATTGCAAGAAACCGACATTCCTTCGGTAGATGCACGTGCGGAAGAACTATTTCTCAAAAAAGAATTGCAAAAATCGCAAGATAGCTGGCAAGGTTTGGTTTATCTAAAGCCCTTTTCGTAACTTCGAGGGGTAGCTAATTCGTCTGTTTTGTCGGGTATTATCAAATTACTTTCAGATGCCGTTGCCAATCAAATTGCAGCAGGTGAAGTGGTCCAAAGACCCTGCAGTATTGTAAAAGAGCTCCTGGAAAATAGCATCGATGCAGGTGCTACTCATATAAAACTGCTAATTAAAGATGGTGGAAATACCTTAGTTCAGGTTATTGATAACGGTAAAGGAATGAGCGAAACGGATGCCCGACTGTGTTGGGAACGACATGCCACATCCAAAATCAATCGCGCTGAAGACTTATTTTCGTTGAATACATACGGATTTCGTGGGGAAGCCATGGCCTCTATTGCAGCCGTGGCTCAGGTAGAAATGAAAACCCGTCGACATTCAGACGATGTTGGTACCCTCATTCGTATCGAGGCCAGCGAATGTCTAGAACAATCCATTTGCAGCACTCCTATTGGAACCTCCATCGCCGTTAAAAATGTATTCTTCAACATCCCTGCACGCCGTAATTTTCTAAAATCCATTACCGTTGAAACCAAACATATCTATGAAGAATTTCAACGGCAAGCAATGGCCAATCCGCAAATTGCATTTGAACTGTTCAATCAAAATCAAGAAGTTTTTGATTTTCCTATACGACCCTTGAAAGACCGTATTGCCGATGTTTTAGGGCGTAAAAAAATTGATGCATTTATTGCCGTTGATGAGCCCACCGAAATCATCGAAATTCATGGCTTCGTAGGTGCGCCGGAGCTAGCCCGAAAAACGCGTGGCGATCAATTCTTTTTTGTAAACAACCGCTTTATTAAAAATCCGTATTTCCACCATGCTGTAAATCAAGCCTTTGAAGGCATTTTAGAAAAAGACCAATTTCCTACTTATGTGCTGTTCTTCACCATTGATCCAAGTAAAGTCGATGTTAACGTACATCCCACGAAAACAGAGGTCAAATTTGAAGACGAACGGCATATATATAATATTCTCAAAGCATCCGTTCGCAAAGCCTTAAACGAATTCATCCTACCACAAAACAATCAAGAATTCCAACAAGAATCTTTGGGCAATTGGATGCAATCGGATCCTTTTGTTCAAACTCCAAATTGGACCGATTTCAAAACCAGAGATCACACCAATCAAGCCCATAATCAACGTTACAATCCGTTTTCAGGCAGTAATCCTGTTAACCGATATCAAGGTCAAGATTGGGAAAAAATTCTAGGACCTACAGAAGGACAGGGCTCCCATTTCCCTTCAATTAATCCTTCCCCAAATACTCGTACAAACCTTTTCCCTTCCGATGCGCATTTAAGTCAATTCGAATTGAAAGGCCATTTCGGCTTAGGTGAATTTTACATCGCCTGCAACATCCAAAATACGCTTTATTTAGTTGACAGCCGTCGTGCACGACAACATTTGAGTTTTAATCAGTACCTAAAGCAATTAGAACTGCAAAAAGGCCCTACTCAGCAGCTCTTATTTCCCCGGAATATAGAACTGCCTGCAGCTAAAGTTGCTGTTTTGCTTGAACTGATGGATGCTTTTACTTTTTTGGGATTTGACCTAGGCCATTTTGGAGGCAATGCCATTATAATTAACGGCTTGCCGGCTCAACTACCTCCTTGCGATGAACAAGCGTTAATAGAAAAAATTATTGATGATTATGAGGAAACCGCGGGAGATGTAAAATTGGGTAAAAATCACGCTTTGGCCTTGAGTATGTCTCGCCACAGCACGAATAAATTAGCCCCTCCGCGCAGTTCAGAGGAGTTTGAATATTTGCTTAATGCCCTTTTTCAATGTGAAATGCCGCAATATACCTTCGACGGAAAACAAATATATGTTACTCTCGGAGCAGATAGTATCTTTGAATTGTTTAATAAAAAGAAACGTTTATGAATTTTAACCTGCCTCCTGGATTAAAAAATATATTGATAATTATGGTTTTGGGCGCTATGGCCCAAACTGCGCTTCCTAGAGTAGGAATTGATCCGACACAATGGTATCTTTTCTATCCCGATTCTGAAAATTTCCGTTTATGGCAATTGGTTACTCATATTTTTTGCCACGGCGGATTTGGACATATTCTATTCAATGGTATTGCTTTATTTTCCTTCGGTATGGTTGTAGAATATCGTTTAGGCACGCCCTTATTTCTGAAGCTTTTTTTTATTAGTGGTTTAGGTGCTGTATTGCTTCATTTCTCTTGGATGGCTTATTGGATTTTTGAACAAACGGGTTATTTATTTCCCAATATTGCATCAGGGCAAGAATTTGTGCCCTACCCACCTATGCTCGGTGCAAGTGGTGCCCTTTACGGTGTAATGACGGCGTTTGCGCTGCTTTATCCCAATGAAAGCATGATCTTTCTATTTCTTCCTTATCCCATCAAAGCAAAATATTTGGTGCCGATTATCGTTGGATTAGATGTGTTGCTCGGAATTATCGATTTAGAGTCCGATAATATTGCTCACTTTGCGCATATAGGAGGTGCTTTATTCGGATTTATTTTCGTTAAAGTGTGGCAACGCTATTTTGTAAAATGATAACCAACCGACCACTTTTCAGACTAAACAGTAGGCCTTTTGACCCTTTAAATCGGGCGGTAGTGAACCTGATTTGGGCTAACGTGATTGTATTTATTGCGCTATTTGTAATCCGACTACTTCCTTTCGGTGACGCCATCTATTATTTCCTCAGTTTTAATCCAACAAAACCGCTTTACGCATCTTTTTATAGCATCATAACCAGTATTTTCCTACACGATGGACTGTTTCATATTCTTGGAAATATGCTATGGCTGTACTTCGTGGGCATTATTTTGGAAGATCTCATTGGAAAAAAGCATATTTATTACCTCTTTTTTGGGGGGGGAATCTTGGGGGTTTTTGTTTTCTATGGTTTCAGCGTATACTTCCAACAACCGTACCCCTTAGTTGGTGCATCAGCAGGTATCGCAGCAATTTTGGCAGCTACCGCGATTTTTGTACCCCATTATCGGGTGTTTCTTTTTGGCGCTATCGAAGTTGAAATCCGCTGGATTGTATTAATCAAGGTCTTTTTTGATTTAATTGGTATGTTTGGAACTACGAATGCCGGTGGCTACCAAGCCCATATTGGTGGCTATCTTTTCGGTTTGCTTTATATTACCGAATTAAAAGGTATGTGGAACTTCCCTAAAATAAACTTTCCTAAAAAATCAAAAAAACCCAGTCGCAGTGCTCATGTAAATATCAATAACCCCAACAGTCCTAGTCAAGAAGAAATTGATCGCATTCTTGATAAAATTAGTGCGGGTGGTTACGATTCCCTAAGTCAGAAGGAAAAAGAAACCCTATTCAAAGCGAGCAATAAGAAGTCGTGAGGTGGATACTTAAAATTCTGAATTTAGCCGTACTGCCTGTTACCTTACTCGCGGCAATCATGATGTTCATTTCCGGACAATCGCCCGCCCTTTCTCCCGTTTATTCAAGCACCATAGCCCTTATTGGCATGGCCTTCCCGGTTTGGTACGTTCTGAATATATTACTATTAGGTTATTGGGCTATTCAATTTAAACTAAGATTGCTAATTCCATTGTTTGCCCTTATTTTTAATGTACAAGGAGCGCAACTTTATGTACAATGGAACGCAACTTCCAGCGATTCTGCGGTTCAACCACTTAAAGTTATCTCCTACAATGCGAATTTATTTGGCATTAATCGCAATACTTCAGATGTTGATAGCATCGTTCAGATAATTTCCGCGCAAAACGCCGATTTAGTCCTTTTTCAAGAAGCTTTTAATCCTAACGGTAATCTCAAAAAGTTAATGAAAGAACTGGGGAAAAAGTTAAACCTGCCCTATTCTGAATGCTATCAATTGCAGCCCAATCGCAATTACGGCATGTGCATACTTTCTAAGTATCGAATTAAAAATTGGGACAAAATACGCTTCTCCCAGCCTACAGGAAACATGGCCATGTATGCAGATATAGGTATACCAGACCCTCAAAATCCAGAATCCGAGCGCACTATTCGATTATTTAATATTCACCTTCAGTCTATCCGATTCAATAAAACCGATTATCAAGCCATTGAAGACGTAAATACCGATCAAACCTTTGATAAAAACACCACCGAAGGGATTATCAGTCGAATCCGAATCGCTTATGAAAAAAGAGCCCCACAAGTGGATGCGCTCAAAGAGGAAATCTCCAACTGTAAACTTCCCAAGATGGTAATTGGCGACTTTAACGATGTGCCTTTAAGCTACACATATTACGAGCTTTCAGAAGACTTGAATGATGCATTCGTAACCCGAGGTAGAGGCCTAGAAACCACCTATAAAGGCCCCTTTCCAAGCTTTAGAATTGATTATCAACTTTATTCCGATCCCATCCAATGTCTGAAATATGAAAACATAAAAAAAGTGCCAAGCGATCATAAAATGATCGTTGGCACTTATGAGATTGGATATTATAATCAATGATGTTCTAATACATGAATCGAGTTTAGCAAGGGCTCGATAACTTTTTACAACTTTTGAAAACCGTATAAAACCATAGCAAATACAACTATTTCATGTATTTGTATTTTGATTTCAAAAGAAACTGAACAATAATTAGCGATTTGCTGCACTCATGCGCTGCAAATCCATGATACTGCGTCTTGCAGCATAAAAGTTGGGTTCAATTTCCAAGGCTTTTTGCAAGTATTCAGCTCCCTCCATAATATTCCGATTCGCCACTGCCAATTGATATTTCAAGAATAAAAATGCAGCCTCTGTGGCAACCCTCTCGGTAAGTTGTGCTTGAATGTGCTCCATTGCCACCTTTTTATCTTTGAGCTCTGTATTCGACATGGCAACCGAAATCATTGAATCAGCTTCCGACATACGCCCACGAGCAATCTGTATCCAAGTCAAATCCCAATAATAGGTTGGATCTTTTGTTTCTTCCCACATAACCTGAAACATATCAAAAGCAGCCGTATCCTTGCCCTCTTCTAACAATAGTTTGGCTTTGATGTCTCTCAAGAATAAACTTTTCGGGTTATTTAACAAGCCTTTGTTGGTATAAAACATAGGTGTATTTGAACTACGCACCATTCCTGGAATTACTTTGTAGAAATAGTGATAATACGCTAAGGTATCCAAAACCCATGATTCAACGGTTGAATCTTGCGCAACCCAATGTGTAAGAGTTGAAATCACGGTTTCACGATCTTGTGCTTCCAAAGCAAGCTGATAGGTGGCTTTCAATTGCTCATTTGAATCGCTCTGCTTGTTTGTACAAGCGCTTAGGCCCATAATGGCCATCAATATATATAGATATTTCATGTTGTTTACATTTTATTGGGCGTGAATGCGCTTCAATCCAAACTCATCCTTCAAAACGTGATAGGCCATTTCCGAATAATATGCCAATGCGTCAATCACCAAGCCCAATCGATCCGCTTGAAAAGAATTTCCAGAAACCCGATAACTTAAGACACAAGCATTGTCTTTTTCATTGTAGGAAAATTTCCCATACATGAGATTCAAATTCACAATCAATAACTCCTGTAAAAATTCGTTTCTTTTCAATGTAGGTGCATAAGTAAATGGTATTGTTATCTGAAAAACCGTGGGGTCTTCTTTGAAAACAAAATAATTCCAAGGCGTTGATTCTTGATCTTGCCACACATCTATATACACGGGCATTTCATTCTTCAACAGAATCCATTGACCGTTTTCATCGACCTTTGATTCTTCCTCCGATAAACCCATATTTCGGATTGCTAGTTCCACATTCCCTATCAATTCAGATAATTCCATGCTGCAAAAGTACTAAATACTCGTTTTAGACCTACTCATAAACCAAAATACGAGACCCACTATGCCTGTACCGAAGCCCATCATGCTTTCGAAAGGCTTAGATTGCACGAAGAAAACGCACACACTTGCCGTCATTATTAAAAATATTAATGGCGTTAGTGGGTATCCCCAAGCTTTATAACCCTTAGGAGGACCCTCCCTAAATCTTAAAATAAAAAGTCCTAAAACTGTTAACCAGGTAAACAAGGAGAGTGTAAAAGCCACATAATAAATCAGCGATTCAAAATCCATTATATGAAGCAATACGATACTTATCAATGCTTGCAACCAAATGGCGTGCGCGGGTATATTTTGAGAATTTAAACGTGCAAAAAATCGCAATTTCGGCACTTTTTCTAGCATGGTTTTTAACACTCTAGGACCTGTAAAAATCATGGAACTGATCGTAGATACCAGTAAAATACTGATTACTCCGCCCATTAAACGTCCCCATTCTGACCCCCAAATATGTTGTGCAGCAATCAATCCTACTTCCTTCTTTCCACGCATCATATCTATTGGGGTGCTACTTAAAAATACCCAATTTAAAGCAGAATAGAGAACCATAACTACTATGGTTCCTAATAAAATAGATTTACTCAGATTCTTCCTTGGGTTCTCAATGCTTCCGGCTATATAAGCAGCGGCATTCCAACCACTATAGGCAAAGGACACCCACACCAAACTAACTGAGAAGCTGGCTTTAAACCAAAAACCTTCGAATATTTCATTCCAAGCATGTGTATTTGGTGTGAAATCCAATTGGGTTATATTTCCCAAATACCATCCAGAAAAAATAAATCCCAGCATAAGAACCACTTTAGCTAACGTTGAAATTCGCTGAAATAGAAGTCCAATATTCAAACTTTTACTGTGCAATACACTCAATGCAATAATTACAAGGATACCCACTAACGCACCACTAATTGCAGGAATAACTCCATGCAAATAAGCGCCTAATGCAAGTGCCGCTCCTGCAACAGGTGCGGCAAATCCGACGGTAGTGCTTACAAATCCTGCCATATACCCCAAAGCAGGATGGAAGATTTCAGATAAAAAGTGAAATTCGCCACCATCTTTGGAAAGTCTTCCCGCAATTTCAGCATAACAAAATGCCCCTGTTAGGGCTATGAATCCACCCGCAACCCATATCATCAATAATGCAAAACCTGAATGTGTATCGAATAATTGAAATCCCAAACTGGTAAAAACTCCAGTGCCAATCATGTTGGCAATAACCATACTCGTGGCAGACCAAACATCGATATTGCGATTTTCACTCATACAACGAAACAACGCATTTTTTCTGGATTTGCAACCGTGCACAAAATATTATATTCCTTTTTTTTTCATTGCCTATTTTTGCCATATGAATACCCAACACCCCGACATCTTAAGTATCGACATCCACACCCATATATTGCCTGAAAACCTACCCAAATGGAAAGAGAAATTCGGTTACGGCGAATTTGTTTCCCTAGAACATCATAAACCTTGCTGCGCAAGAATGATGATGGATGGAGAATTTTTTAGAGAAATTGAAAACAATTGTTGGGATGCCGAACAGCGCATGAAAGAATGCAATGAAGTACATGTGGATGTTCAAGTATTGAGTACCGTTCCGGTAATGTTCAGCTACTGGGCAGACCCTAAACACACGCTTGAAATTTCAAAATTCTTAAACGATCACATTGCTGATATTTGTGTGCGCTATCCCAAAAGGTTTGTTGGCTTAGGTACCTTACCCATGCAACATGCGGATCTTGCTATTCAGGAGTTAAAGCGTTGTAAAGAAATGGGACTTAAAGGCATACAGATCGGTTCTCATATAAATGAATGGAATCTAAATGAACCTGCATTATTCCCCATTTTCGAAGCAATGCAAGATTTGGATATGGCTTTATTTGTGCACCCTTGGTGGTACAGTGCAAAGAAAAAAATGCCCAAATACTGGTTGCCTTGGCTCGTTGGTATGCCCGCAGAAACCTCTTTGGCCATAACAAGCATGATTTTTGGGGGAATCTTTGAACGACTTCCCCGTCTTCGAGTTGCATTTGCTCATGGAGGTGGATCTTTTCCCGCTACTATCGGACGAATTGAACATGGTTGGCGCGTAAGACCCGATTTAGTTGCCGTAGATAATCAAAAAAATCCAAGAGAATATCTCGGACAATTTTGGCTCGACAGCTTGGTGCACGATCCTAAAATGTTGCGCTTTATAACAGATTTGGTGGGCATCGATAAGATATGTTTAGGAACCGATTATCCCTTTCCTTTGGGAGAAGATATCCCTGGTGATTTGATAAAAAATTCTGGCTTTACACCCCAAGAACAAGCCATCATGTTAGGCGATTCTGCGCTTAACTGGTTAAATATACCCAAACAACTTTTTGTATGATTTAGTCACAAAAATGTGTTACGGCACGATTTTTGGCATGATTGAGTTAAATTTGTTTGGTATGAAAAAGGGTACAACTCTCAAAATTTTAGGATTGATCGTATTATTGGCCTTGAGCAATTTCGCATTTTCTCAAAAAAAATCAGATAATTCCTCAAATCTCAAATCTAAAATAGCCCGAAAATCAGGAAAATCCATCCAATCTAATACCGCGTTTTACCCATCAGGAGTCGAACTTAACAGGAAATCGGAGCAAAATATACATACTTCCATGGTAAACGTTGGAGAATCTATTGAAATGGATGTAGTAAGTACTTCACTAACCAAACAAACTATTCTACCTGTAGTTGCAGACTCTCAAACCTTGTTGGTACGACCTTATAGCATTGTCGGTTACATGAATTCTAACGGGAACAAACAAGATATTTCCCAAGAAGATTCTACTACCATTTTGGAATATGTGATTAATGCAAATGGAGATTTGTTAAATGTAAAAGGCAATAACGACTATATAAAAGCCTTAACCAACTCTGGAATTAACAACATTCAAAAAGGATTAAACCTCATGGTGTATTTAAAGCACAAAAGTGAACTATTTTTAAACGATAGTTTTACAATTGAACATGAGGGTAAGCCATATAGCTACAAAAAAACATTTGTTTTAAGTGAAATCAATGAAAAAGAAGCCATTTTTACCACACATCAAACCATAACACTTGATCATAATTACGACATGAATAATTACGACATTCACCAATTGGCAAGCGGATTTTCAAACGGTACTATGAAAGTCCGTCTTTCCGACAATCTGGTTACATATAACGAAGAAAATTTATCACTTTCTGGGTATATGGAAATGGTGAGTGTGAATATCCCTTTGACCATCAAAGGCACTATGAAAGAATCCATCACAAACAATTAATATCATTATGAAAAAATTACTTGGTTACACATTCAGCTTACTCTTAACGGGCCTACTACAAGCTCAAACAATTCCAGTACTTACCAATGGTTACACAACAGGAACTTATAAACGCGAACAGCGAATTATTTCTAAATTCAAATGTGCCACAGAAAAGCCCAATGATCTGCAAGCTAACATGCGTACCGTGGGCAAATGTTATGTTCGCTCTAATGCCGCAGGAGAAACTACTGCCGAATATACCTACACCGAAATTTCTGGTATTCGCCGTGAAGATGGCAAGGTTTCTGATTTGGGAAATCCAATTGAAGACAAAACAGAGTATGCCTACAAAGTAATTTACGACCAAAATGGTCGTGCCAATTATGTTCAAGGTCGGGAGGTATATATGGATGCAGTAATGAACGATAACTTACACGATTTGACAGAAGGTTCATACTTTATGTATTTTCTTCATAATACTGCACCACGTAAAATTGGAGATACCTGGAAAACCGATATGTTTTCCTATCCATTGACCGAGCACATCCCAATGGATTTAACTTTCAGTAAGGTTGAAAATACTCCCGAGGGAGCCACAGCGGCCCGAGTTGATATTTCCGGAAACGTGGAATTCAAAGATCATACAGGGATGATTTTAGACGAAATGTATGAAATGAATTTAAGCGGGAATATCACCGGATATATGCACGTGGATATGAAAACCAATCGTATTTTAAGAATAAAAGCAGTTCTGAATCTCAAAGGAACGGTTCTTAAAAATGGTATCAACAAAGATTACGACATGGAAATAAAAATTAACGAGTGGGAAATGAATCCACTTGGTAAATAATAAAATAATTTTCATTTTTACCTTCTGTACTGATTACTAATTCCTCATTTATGTCGAAAAAGTAATCAGTACATCGCCTACTTTGAACAATGACTCATTCTGTTATGCATGTAAATTTGGTTTAAAAAGCACTTGATTTAATAGGACTTTTATTATTTCAAAAAAGAAAGTGTATTGAGTTGATCTTGAATTGAAAATCCTTTTCCTCTCAAGAAAACTTTTACTTTTTGTTTCTCTTCAAAACTCAACAATGTAGAACCTTCTACAATATTGTCTATTTTCCCCTCATCAAATTTCATAGACTTAAGTTTTTTTCGGGCCCATTTTTCAATCTGAAGTTGCGTATTTCCATCCTCCAAATTTAATAATGCACGTTGTATTAAGCCATCTGAAACACCGGCTTGTATTAAACCTTGTTTGATTTTTTCTTTACCCCAAGCCTTTATTTTACTTTTTCCCCGCACATAAGAAAATGCAAAACGCTCTTCATTTAAAAAATCGGTTTGCAATAAATGGATCATAACCTCTCCTGCTTCTGCAACAGTTAAGCCCAGCTCCCTGCATTTTTCATGTACCTGTTTCTGACTGCGCTCTTGATAGGAGCAGTATTTTTCCAATTTTTGCATTGCCTGGGAAACGGTAACAAATTGTGCTTTTTTCTGCCAAGCCATAGCCCCAAATTTCGCTTAAATTCACCAGAAACTGACATAATTTGTATTTTTTGCAATACTTTATGACAGATTTGCAGTTTTTGCCAAATGGAATGGGGTTTGCCATTTATTGCCCATATGAGAACCGGACAAATTTCAGTACAATCGGAAAACATCTTCCCGATAATTAAAAAATTCCTTTACACAGATCAGGAAATTTTTATTCGTGAATTGGTAAGTAATGCCGTTGATGCCTCGAAGAAAATTCAAACCTTAGGCCGCATCGGAGAGTATTCTGAAGAAGTAGGTGAATTAAAAGTTACCGTATCCATCGATGAGAAAAAGAAAACGATAACCATTTCCGATAACGGAGTTGGTATGACCGAAGAGGAAGTAGAGAAATACATCACACAATTGGCTTTCTCTGGAGCAACCGAATTCGTCGAAAAATGGAAGGATAAAGATCCTGAGCAAATGATAGGTCACTTTGGTTTAGGATTCTATTCTGCATTTATGGTTGCAAAACAAGTTACGCTCGTTAGTAAATCATATAAAAAAGACACGCAACCCGTTAAATGGGAATGCGATGGCAGTACTTCTTATAGCATCGATAAAGGAAAAAGGAAAAACAGAGGTACCGACGTTATTCTTCACTTAACGGATGAAGATTCTGAAACCTATCTAAGCAAGTGGAAAATCAAAGAATTACTGCGCAAATACTGCCGTTTTCTGCCAATTACCATCGAATTTGATGGGGAAATCATAAACGATACCCAGCCACTCTGGACCAAAAAGCCTGGAGACCTCAATCAGGAAGACTATAAAAAATTCTTTGAAGAGCTATATCCGATGCAGGAAGCTCCATTATTTCACATCCATATTAACACCGATTATCCCTTCAACTTAACGGGTGTCTTGTATTTCCCTAAAGTTCTCCAAGCACTTGATAATCGAAAAGATCGCGTACAACTTTACAGCAACCAAGTATTCGTAACTGAAGATGTAAAAGACGTTCTACCCGAATATTTGGTGTTGTTACAAGGTGTTGTTGACTCTCCGGATATTCCATTGAACGTTAGTAGAAGTGCGTTACAAAGTGATACCAACGTTAAGAAAATTACCGCTCATATTTCCAAAAAAGTAAGCGATAAACTCACTGAAATTTTCAAAAATGACCGTGAAGATTATCAAAACAAATGGGAGTATTTAGATTTGATCGTGAAATATGGAATGCTTTCAGATGAGAAGTTTGCAGAACGTATGAAAGATTATTGCCTGGTTACTACTACCGATGGTAAGTTTCACACTATTCAAGAATGGGTTGACCACTGCAAAACCAATCAAACCGATAAAAATGGAAATACCGTTATCTTATATACCACTGATGCAACCGCACAATACATGAGTATTAAATCAGTAAAAGATGCAGGATATGAGGTTATAACGCTAAACGGACCATTGGATGTGCATTTTGCAGGTTTTGCAGAAGGCAAATTTGAAAAAGTTAGTTTCAAATGTGTGGATAGTGATCCCGTAAACAAGCTTATAGAAAAAGAAGAAAATATCGAGTCTGTTTTAAATAAAGAACAACAAGATTCCTTAGAAAATCATTTAAAATCACTTCTGAATGAAATAAGTTTTGATGTAAAATTAGAAAGCCTTCCTCCACAACAAGAGTTTTTAAGCATCCACAAGAATGAATGGGAACGCCGTATGGAGGAATATGCAAAAATGGGTCAATCTATGCCATTTGGTGATTTAGGTGGAAAGAAGAAAACCATTGTAGTAAATACCAACCATCCTATAGCAAGTAAAATTTTAAGCCGCGAAGAGAGTGTGTTAAAAGACCATCTACAATACCACATTGATTTAGCCCTTTTGGAGAAAAATCTCCTACAAGGAGCAGACTTAGAACGATTTATTCAAAAAGCGAAGTCCTTTATTCAAGATTAAGATTCCATTTCTAAAGTAAATACGGTTATCTCGGGATAAATACCCATTCTCCCGGGATAACCTAAATATCCAAAACCTCTATTTACATAGAGCGATTGTTTATTCTCAGAATACAGATCCATCCATTCCTTATACAGATATTTGATAGGACTCCAACGATAAAAACGGCTGTCAACACCAAATTGCATGCCATGGGTATGTCCCGAAAACTGAACTGCTATATCTGTTTTTTGTCCTAATACTTGAGCCCTCCAATGTGAAGGGTCGTGACTTAGTAATAATTTCAGATCTGCCCCTTCGGCCTTAGCATATGCAGTGTCTAAATCTCCATATTTAGGGAAACGTCCCTTTTCACTCCAGTTTTGAACGCCAATTATACCCAATTTACTGCCGTTTATTTCAATTATCCGACTATCATCTAAAAGTAGGTTCCAGCCTAAATCTTTGTGATTCTGCAACATTAATTCAAAGTTTTTTTGTTTTGCTTCTGCAGAATCCCAAGAAACATAATCGCCGTAATCATGATTACCCAAAATAGAAAATACGCCTAAGGGTGCATGGATTTTTTTAAATACATCGATCCATGGCTTCGCTTCTGATGCCGTATCATTAACCAAATCCCCAGTGAAAAATATCAAATCTGCTTT
Organism: Bacteroidia bacterium; assembly: GCA_965655465.1. Taxonomy (GTDB): domain Bacteria; phylum Bacteroidota; class Bacteroidia; order NS11-12g; family UBA955; genus VMCP01. The sequence continues at coordinate 21,439 of CBFHGY010000011.1, forward strand.
TTGTTCATTTATGAGTTTAATCCCTCTTTCTACAGCATTTTTATCCCAAAAACTTCCGCAATGTATATCCGAAATTTGAATAATTTTCAGTCCTTTCAACGCCGATGGTAATCGATGTATCTTTAATTTCCTTCGACGCACTATATAATTATGAGCGCCTTTAACAACTCCCCAAAGAGCCGTAGTGAAAAATAGCGCTGCTGCTCCCAATCCCAAATAATTCAAAAAGGCCAATCTTGTGATTCCTTTCTGCTGTGAATTGGATTCGTACCCAGCGACTTCCTTACTTGAAATATCTTGTGCAAACCATCTTATTATGCGCAATAGATCATCTATTATCAAAAAGAGTGTCCAGATAATTTTAATAATAAAAATACTAAAAACAAATGCTGCAACAAATCGTATAACAATAGGTTCCATATGCATTTGCAAAAATCTGAATGTAAAGAGGAATAGTATTAGAGATATCGAATAACCCCAATAAATAGATGCGACCCACTTCTTTGTCTGTTCCGAACTGCCTTTAATTAGCATTTTAACGCCCTGCCAGGTATACAGGTCGATAATCACAAAAAACAACAAAAATGCCAAGAACCCGATTATCTTACTTTTAAACATATTTTAAGTCTCACAAAGGAAAACAAACTAATTGAAAGAATCGTTTTTGAAGAATCTGATGAATTAACACAAAATGGTACGATTATTTGCTTTGAAAACCTACTTGCATATTCGCATTTTACTTAAATTTGAATACTCAATGCGTTTCTTCCGGACCCTCAAAGTATTACTTATTGCCTCAGCGCTGATGTTTAGTTCGAAACAGTGCTCTGGGCAACAGCTTATCCTTGGAGCTGGAGTTACCCCCTTTTCTCCACTTTACAGCTTTTCATCCTTGCGATTAAAAGCGGCCGTAACCAATGTGGTTAATCGGTTTGGAATGTATGGCATGTGGGAATTAAACCCCTATAACAGTTATGGTCGTGATGCGATTGGATTAAATTACCAAGTAAACTGCCTCTTCCGAGTATGGGCAGGAATTGGAATATTTGAGGATGGGCTAATCAATCCACAAAATAAAGTTAACATTTGGAACGGAATTCGGAAAGAAATGGGAATTGGATATATTTCCCGTTTCAGGCCAATACAATGGGAACTCGGGTATTCATTTACTTTAGGACCTACCTTCCAGTTTTATTATGAAATACCTCTGGTTAAAAAAGACCGCAATGGAGATGGCATCTACAATAATGTTGATCGTTCTATACCTTGTGTCTTAGAATGGGAACGACGTGACTCTACAATCGAATACGTAAATGATACAATTTGGATAGATCCGCCACCAAATATGGCGAACTGTGAGTATCCTCTGCCCATAGATTCCTTTAATAATATCAACGCCACTAGCGCTGTTTTTGAAGTTCCTTTAGCCTACGAAAAAGACCAAGTAATGTTAAACGCGAACATGCGTGAAACTTTAAGATTTTATATTGTTGGTATTTTAAAGGATCATACTGACTATATCATGGAAATTGGATCTCACGTTTCATGCGATGGTCGAGCTGAATACAATCAACAACTTACCCAAAGAAGAGCAGATACCATCAGAAATCATTTGATTGAAACCTTTGGATTGAATGCAACCCGTGTACGAGCAAGGGGCTTTGGAGAATCAAGTCCAGTAAATCAGTGCAAATGCGAAGGCAGCGATGTAACAGGATATACCCCTTATATAGATAGCATTACATATAAACGCACCCCAAATTACGACAGAAATGGGAAACTCCTAGGCTATATTCTTAACCCATACGGACCCAATGAAATTGATAGTTTCGATGGCAAACCCTTTGTAAAATGTGATTTTTACCAAAAAGACATCAATAATCGTATCACCTTCAGATTCAAGAAAAAAGAAGCCTATTTAGATCGAATCATTGATACCTGTCACATTGATATCGAATCCCCAAAAAATAAAGATTGTCGAGATGCGTTCGAAAACGGTTCAATACCCTTTGCGCAACTTAACAGTGAAACATATAGAACAGGAATATTTGATTTGCCTTTAGGATTTGAAGGAACTAATACCTTCCTGAATTATAACGATCGTAATTTATTAGATACGTTTGCTAATAAATTTTTAATTCCCAATCCGACATTGGTGTTAGAAATCGGAAGTCATACAGACTGCCGACAAAACAGATCTACCAACTCTCGAATTTCTAACGACAGGGCTAACCGCATCAGAGATTATCTTATCAGTACCCATAACATCGATTCTAATCGCTTAGTTGCACAAGGATATGGCGAAACTCGTTTAATAAACGATTGTAAATGTGAGGGAGCAGAGATAACTGCATACACCCCTTACATAACCGGTGTTACCAAAAAATTAGACATCGAATTAGATGCAAGAGGTAATATAATAGGCACTCGTTTTGGAGAATATCTAGATCGTGAAATTCGCCGCATAGAAGGCAATCCCTTTGTGCCATGCAACGACCGCCAGCATAGACAAAATAATCGTATTACTCTCCGAATAGATACTTCCTTTTATAATATATGTATCGATAAACCGTATACCCCAAGGATAGAGGTAATTCCAGAACCTGTTCCTGAAGAAGTATTAATTACAGAAGGTATAGATTTTAATAATTTTGATATTGCCAAAGCATTTGAACAGATTTTTACTTTGCCCATTTTCTACGATTTGGATAAAGCGGTAATACGACCCGACGCACAAAGGATCCTCGATACTTTTGCGGTGAATATCATGTTGAAGTACCCAGAACTCATTGCAGAGCTCGGTTCCCATACAGATTGCCGTATGCCCTATGACTATAATGAGCGATTGGCGCAACGCCGTGCCGATTCTGCAGTAGCCTATTTAATCAGAACTTGGAAAATCAGCCCCAATAGAATAGTAGCCAAAGGATACGGTGAAACCCAGTTAATAAATGAATGCCATTGTGAAGATCAGCTAAATGTAGAATATACTCCTTATTACGAAGGAAGAACTAGAAAAATGATGGTTGATCTAGATGATGACGGAAATGTTATTGGAACCATATATCAAAATTACGAACCCAATGAAATTACCTACTTCGGTGAAATGCCATTTGTGAAATGTGAGGAATTTCAGCACCGCCAAAATCGTCGTACTACTGTGCGTTTTACCAACGATCCAGCCAAGTTTGGAATTAAAGTGGATGTAAACCGAGACGTGAATAATACCAATATCAGTCAATCTCAATATTACGAAAGACTTAAAAAGGGAGGATTAGGACATATCCGAGAAGTCGTGGATGAATTCCAAAATAACTTCACCGATATTAAAAACTTTAAGGAAGAAGAAGCCCTCGAAAAAGCCTATGCTCTTCCCATTTTCTATGACCTTGACAAAGCTGTAATTCGCCCAGACGCACAAGCAGTACTTGATGAATTTGCACAATCTATATTGCTTAAATATCCAAAACTAATTGCCGAATTAGGATCTCATACCGACTGTAGAATGCCCTACGATTATAATGTTCGATTATCAAAACGACGTGCCGATAGTGCCGTTGCCTACCTAATAAAACGATGGGAAATTCCTGCAAATAGAATCATTGCGGTGGGTTACGGAGAACACCAAAAAATCAATTCATGTTCTTGTGAAGGCAGTGATGCAACTGAATTCACTCCATTTATTGAAGGATTATCTAAAAAGATGTTGGTAGACCTTGACGATGAAGGTAATGTTACAGAAACCCTTTACACGGAATATGAACCCTATGAAATAACGTATATCGAAGGGAAACCACATGTTAAATGTGAAGAGTTTCAGCATCGACAAAATAGACGAACCACTGTACGTTTTGCCAATGATCCACGTGATTTCGGATTGGAAATTGACGTAGACGTTGATCCAAACAATGTGAATAAGCGTTAATTCATATTTTAATCAAAACACGCTCCAAAATTAGAGGAGAAACTAATTTTTATCGCCAAGAAACCGTTCCATCCGCGTTCAATAGCAACATTCCTATTGAAGTTTGCCTGTTGTTGGAATCTTGTATTTCGAATAGAAACCAGCAATCCATTGGTAAGGATATGATATCGGATCCACAAGTTCTCAAATAGAATCCTCCTTTTATATCATAAATAACGATTTCCATATCCCCAAAATTTTTGCCATCCTTTTCACTTAAAAATTGGATGCCACTTTTAGTTGAACTAATTCTAACTGTATTTTTATTTAAATTTTTAGTGTTAAGACTTAGGGGTTGATTCCAAGTATACCGTGAATATACCGGAAAATGATCACTTACTAAATTGCCATAATTACTAATCCATTTATCAGAATAAAGTACCATCGTAGAGTCTTTAAGCAACTGCGGTTTTATACCAGGAGTGGATACAATGTGATCGATCATATCGGAATAACTCACCGTAGACCGTTGTTTGGCAAGGCTTAATTGATACGAATTCACCATATATTGGGTGTCCTTGATCCAATTTTGATAAGGTGTAGCATACCCGGTTAATATACTTTGGTCAAAATCGTCGTTCCAATCTCCTAGAATTACTCCTTTATTTCTACTTCCTAGTTTATCTATGTACATTTTAAGAGCTACACCCGCATTATATCGACGGTTATATGCCAAAACTTTTTGGGAACTAGAACCCGTATTGGCTTTCATATGAAGTACCCATATCCGTAATGTATCACCAACCGGCCATAAAGGGTGAGTCGGTATAAGTCCTATTTCCAGAGGCAATCGCCCTCCTCCAAAATCATAATCATAATTGGCTAAAATATGTTTTTGATATAAAAACTCAAATGCCGATTTCTTGAAAATTAACCCTGTTTTTTGTGTCTGAGACCACGTGCTTAAAATTCCCCTATAATCTGAAAGATTAAATAACAGTTTATTCCAATAAGTCAAATCACTGATTTCTTGAACTCCAATAATATCTAAATTCAATGTTTGTAACAGATCAGTGACATATTGCAATTGTAATTCGTCGTTATTAGGTCCATTACTTGCACTTCCAAACCATTCTAGATTCCATGTCGCCAAATCTAATCGATCTGAAACACCCAATTTAGGGATTTGTGCATTTATGGGTGAAAGGATAGATAATACAAATATCCTGCTTAAAATATTCCTAAAAATAAATTTCATTTAATGTTCAGTTCGCTTATCAAAACCCCAATTCAATTTGCTACGCAAAGTATCCATAAAGTTAATTTCATTCAGTCGAATCAAGTTTAGGCAAAAGTCTGCCTTTTTAACAGCCATCGAAACTTCATTTGTGATACTTTCACTACGAGAATCCATACTTGCCAAATAGCTGCTCGCTCTACCTTCAATTTCAAAGGAAATTACCGTGCTATCACTTATTACAACGGGCCGAACATTCAAATTATGCGGCGCGATTGGAGTGATAACAAAGCTATCGGATTTCGGAAAAATTATAGGTCCTCCACAACTTAATGAATATCCTGTTGATCCCGTCGGAGTTGAAATAATCAACCCATCGCTCCAATAACTATTTAAAAATTCCCCATTTAAATAGGCATGCACGACTATCATGCTTGAAGTTTCCTTTTTGTGAATTACAAAATCATTAAGCGCAAAATCAAAATCAAAGATCTTTTCACTTGATTCTAGATGCAATAATGATCTGGCTTCTACCGTATAATGCCCTTTTTCCAATTCAGAAACGGCATTTTCCAATTCATCAGATGGAATTCCCGCTAAAAACCCCAATCTACCTGTATTTATCGGAAAAACCGGGATATTGCTGTCTTTAACAATATGTAATGCACTTAAAATTGTACCATCGCCTCCAATTGTACACAATACGTCAACAGGTCGATATTTAGGACTGAAGCGATCAAATACCTGAGGCGCCAAACCAACAAAGTTCATCCTAATAAAATCCTCTAATCCCGGAGGACACCAAATTTCATGACCCCGCTTTACCAAAACAGTAACCAAGTTAATTAAAGCATCGCGATGTTTAGGATCTAATACAGATTTAGCAAAAATGCCGATTTTCATAATGTATTTGTCGAAGTTCCCTTGAACTTCATTTACCTCAAAGGTATTAATTTAATTGTGCTTCCCCGAACCCAATGTTGTCATTTATGGCAAATAAAAAAGCCGTTTCTCGATGAAACGGCTTCGAAAAGTCTTTTTTACTATTTTCTTAATCTCTTAACATTAAATTCTTTCTAGAATCTGAAATTCAAAGTCAAAAACATGCTGCTCATCTTTGGGGTGAAATACCGATTCAACTAGCTTCCATTGCTTTAGATCAAGTAATGGAAAAAAAGTATCTGCTTGGGGGAAATCTGCATTTACCTTAGTAAGGTATAATCGATTTGCGTAATGTAATGCAAATTCATATAATTTAGCCCCTCCAATAATCATCAATTCAGGGGATTCCAATTCTTTGGCTTCATTAATTGCCTCGCTCAGTGTCTTGAAATGCTCAAACCCTGCTAGGATTTCGGTATCTGAACTGCTCAAAACAAGGTTTCTTCTGTTTTTTAGTGGTTTCCCGATACTATTCATAGTATTGCGACCCATTACCACAGTTTTATGCTTGGTATGTTTAATAAACCATTTAAAATCATCAGGAAGATGCCACATTAATTCGTTTTTACTCCCAATTTCTCGGTTTTTCCCAAAGGCCACAATCATTGAAATTTCCATACCTATTTTTCTTCGTGATATTCCATCTCTGTGTTTATCTTCCACATTTCTGTTTTATCTGTAATTCGATTCAAAATATTTTCAGCAGCCATCATTCCGGTTAACATACTGTGATCTTGGTTATTATATCGATGCATCCCGTTTCTGCCTATGGGAAATAAGTTTTCTATTCCATTCAAATAATCAATTACTTGGTCAAAGTATACATACGATCCAAAATAGGCGGGATAGGTCTTTGGAACTTTTAACACCGTTCCATCTAATACGTCTTCTCGGTCAACCAGATCCAGTTGAATCATTTCTCCAATTGCGAATTCTAAAAAATCCGACTCCGATAGTGACCATAATGCATCATTTTCCTGGCAGAAATATTCCAAACCCAACCAAACTTTACCGGGATCAGCAACCAAATCTGGACTCCAATTATTGAAAATTTGAAGACGTCCAATTTTTACATCCCGTTCTTGAATATAGATCCAATTATCCTTGAGAATTGCACCCTTTTTAAAGTTCTTTATTAGCAAACCAACAGTTATAAAGTCTCTATAAACCAATCCATTAGCTATATCAACAACGTTTTTCTCAGGTTGTGGATTTAAACCCTTAATCAAATCTTTTATTGGCATTGAACTGATTACATGATCCACTTTTTCAATATGTTCCGTTCCTTGTTCGTCCACATACTTCAAGATTTCAACTTTATTATCTTGAAGTTCCATTCCGGTAACAGTGGCTCCAAATTGAATGTTTCCACCAAGAAATTTTATCTTTTCAGCAACGATTTCCCACATTTGACCTGGCCCTAATCTCGGGTACATAAATCGCTCAATCAAACTTGTTTCTGTGGATTTTTGCTCGATTCCTTGTTTATTGTTTTTAGGTTTAAGTGCATGTAAAATAGCCTTGGTGATACTCAAACCTTTTATACGTTGCGCACCCCACTCTGCACTAATTTCCTCACAAGGAACTCCCCAGACTTTTTCAGTATAGTCCTTGAAAAAGGTTAAATATAATTCTTTTCCGAAACGATTAATTAGAAAGTCTTGTAATGATTTCTCATTTTTTATAGGAAATAGTCTGACCTTAATATACGCAAAACCAATTTTTATTAACCGCCAAGGTCCTAATAACTTTAGTGTTTCAAACGTTAGCGAAATCGGGTAACTAAAGAAACTTCTTAAATAGTAGATACGCGACAATCGGTTTCGGATTAACATTACCCTGCCCTCTTGTTTCGCGGCTTCTAATTCTTTTGAAGTTTTGGAATTTAATGATACTGCTCTCTTTTTTCCTTGGTAACTTATTTCTACAGCTTCTCCCCGATGTAAAGAATCATCAATAGGCATTATCGATTGCCACCATTGCATTACTTTGTCGGATTTAGAAAAGAAACGATGCCCACCGATATCCATTCTATTTCCTTT
>CBFHGY010000011.1:29662-40620 GCA_965655465.1 Bacteroidia bacterium
ATAATTATGGGTGCGGGAAATACCTCCTATGGCATCTGACTGCTCTAGAATAATTACCTCATAAGCCTCATTGTTTTCTTTAAGCAATTCGTAGGCCGCCGTAAGGCAAGCAGGACCTGCTCCTATTAAGATGATTTTTGGCATTCCGTTAATTTATTTTTCTCAAAATATATATTTTTCTTCAAACTACTCATTAGTAAAATTAAAACCACAGGTGTGATTACATAATACTGCCGAGTTAATCCATTTAATATAACATGTAACCCTATATAAGCCAAAACCCATATAAGAATCACAAATTCAGTTGTATTTAATTCTTTCCAACGAATAATCACATATGTCAATATGCTTAATTGAAACAAACCGTTCACGACATAAAACAATATTTTTAATGTACTCGTTTTTTGGGTCATTGGAAAATTAAAAAACATTCTAGACAATGTTTTACAACTATTTACAATAAATAAAACGGGTCGATTAATTATGGATTTAACTGCAATGTTTTTAACGATTGAGTCACGAACTATTGGATTATACGTTTTTATCGATTCAAAAACTTGCGCATGTTTGATCCTTTGTTTTTCTAAATTATTGTCTCCATTTAAATTAGTTTCATTTAAATATGAAAACGTGTAATCATCCTGCCACTCTCCTTGTAACGGGTACTCAGAGGTTGCTTGCCAGTATAAATTCAGACCACCACTTGTACCGGGATAATAAAATTTTCCGGTTAGACCCTTTGTAAATATTAAGTATGGAGTAGAAATAACTAAATATAAAACAAGGAATTTCAGCGTATTCCAAATGTTCTTGCTTTTAATGAACAGAAAAAAAATCAAGAGCGGACCTAAATAAAAAAATACCACTTTTGTTAATGCCAAGAAGCCCATAATAGCCCCAGATAGCCAAAAGTTCTTGTACTTTATTAAGACTATAACAAATGCAGTAAGTAGTAAAAAAACTAAGGCTTCAGTTATCGTCTGACAAAGAAACATGTGACCACTGAAGTTGAAAAAAGTAAAAATAATTGGGATTACAAAAATCCAATTTAACTTTTCTCTGTAAGCATTAATCACTAGAATTAATGCCGAGGACATCAATAAAGCATTAGATATTCTTAAAAGTACAATATCATCGGTAATTAAGGTGAGTAAAGATAAAAATATAGGATATCCGGGACCATACCAAAGATCTAATTCCTCGGAATTTGTATACCATCCATTCCGAATCCTGGAGGCCAATTTTAAATAATGTCCTTCATCACCTATAAGCGTATCTGTCATATGGAAATAAATCCACAGAGCGTAAATGAACACGCTACATACGAATAATAATATTCGACTATTTCGAGTTAAAAACATTTTCAATCGCCTTCACCACACGCTCTTTTTCCGCATCCGTGAGGTTACTACCACTAGGCAGACATAATCCGTTTTTGAATAATTTCATTGCTATGCCTTTACCAAAATACGGAGCTTTCTCAAATACGGGCTGCATATGCATCGGCTTCCATAGAGGGCGTGTTTCGATATTTTCACGTTCCAATGCCAATCGGATATCTTCACGCGTAATTCCATTAGGAGTTAACTTTGGATCAACTACAATAATGGTTAACCAACGATTACTTTTTGAACCTGCTTGTTCCTTCAAAAAGGAAATGCCCTTAATTCCTTGCAAGGCCTGCTTGTAAAAGTCAAAATTTGCACGGCGTTGTTCAATACGTTCATCCAAAACCTCCATCTGCCCTCTACCAATACCCGCAAGGATATTACTCATTCTGTAATTATAACCTAATTCTGAATGCTGGTAATGTGGTGCATTGTCGCGTGCTTGTGTTGCCCAGAATTTTACTTTTTCAACTTTTCTCAAGTTATCACAAAGCAGCATTCCTCCACCAGAAGTAGTTATAATCTTGTTACCATTGAAACTCACCACTCCATAATCACCCAAAGAACCGCACATTTTTCCATCTATAGAGGAACCCAATGCTTCGGCTGCATCTTCTATTACCGGAATTCTATATTTCTTAGCAACAGCTAAAATTTCCTTCATTTTAACAGGCATTCCATATAAATGCACTGGAATAATAGCTTTAGGTTTTTTCTCTAGTGAAATACAATGAATTATAGATTTTTCCAAAAGTTCGGGATCCATGCCCCATGTCTCTTCCTCAGAATCTACAAATATGGGTTGTCCTCCTTCGTATAAAATAGCGTTAGCCGTTGCAACAAAGGTTAAACTTTGACAAACTACAAAGTCACCTTTTTCAACTCCGCATAACTTTAATGCCAGATGGAGTGCTGCTGTACCCGAACTTAAAGCGGCAGCATGCTTTACATCGATATAATTGGAGACTGCTTTTTCGAATGAATCCACATTGGTTCCAATTGGAGCAACCCAATTTGATTCAAAGGCCTCAGTTACATACTGCTGTTCTTTACCACTCATGTGTGGAGAAGAAAGCCAAATACGCTCGGGCGCTTGAACTTGTTTTTCAGTGTTCGTAATAAGTGTTGTCAAAGTATTAAAAGATTGCGTTGTGATTTTAACACTACAAAAATAATCGCCAAAAGACTATAAATACGAATCATAAGTTGTAACAAATTGTGTTATTTGTGTTTTTTTTCGTGTTATTTTAACGTCAAGCCGCCGTCTATTCGTAAAAACTGGCCCGTCATCCAAGATGAGGCTTTAGAAAGCAAAAATTGTGCTGCTCCCGTAACATCACTCAATTCTCCAAGTCTACCTAGAGGATAATCTTTTATTACTGCCATTATTTCATCGCTTGAAATCCCCTCGGTTAAATGGGTATATACCAATCCGGGTTCTACTGCGTTTACGCGCACATTCGATTGTGCTAATTCCAAAGCTAAACCTTTCACCATTGCGTTTACCGCTCCCTTACTAGTCATATACATGGTATTGCCAATAGCCGCATAATTAGAAGCCACTGAGGATATATACACCAATGATGCCCGGTCATTAAGTAATTTCTGCTTATATAAAAATTTGGCTATTAAGCCCCCACTGACTACATTGATTCGAAGGATCTCTTCAAAAATATCAGGTTTTATTAGTTTTATAGGTCTGCGCGATATTATGCCTGCTGCATGTACAAATCCGTCTACTTTTATTCCTTGTAATTTGTTAATTAAAACTTCCTCAAGATGTTCAGTGTTCGACAAATCTATTTCAAGGGGCATAAAATCCAAGCCAAACTCCTTCTCCAAGCCTTCCAAAACTATCGTATTCCTTCCAATACCAATTACTTCGGCGCCTTGTAAAATAAACGAACGCACCATATCAAGTCCGATTCCTGAAGTAGCACCTGATATCAAAAACCGATTTCCCTTTAAACTAAAGGCTTCTAACATTCTATAAGTTCCCCTATTTTAGTGTTCTGCAACCTAATAAGTGCGTTCGCCCAACTCATTCCCACACCAAAACCACTTATCAGACTATACTCATTATTATGTACTTGCGCATGGGTGTATTCTGTTGCGATTACAAGTGGAATTGAAACAGAAGAGGTGTTTCCAAATCGATGTACATTGCTTAAAACCCGCTGTGTATCTAATTTCAGTTTTTTGGATAAATGCTGATTCATGAAGTGATTTGCTTGATGCAAAATATAACATTCCATACTATTTAATGGAACTTCTGCTCTTTCACACAGATTTTTAATACTCTTTGGCACGTTCTCCAAAACGAAATTAAATACTTCGCCTCCATCCATATAACCCTGCTCCTCACTCCTTATATTTCCATCTTTATCACAAATTTCCATTTTTAAAGTTTCCGGACTTGAAGGTTTTCTATAGCCACCCGCATTCATTTTTATTAAATGCCCATTTGAGCCATCGCTATATAGATCAAAAAAACTTTTCCCAAATTGAGCACCTTTCTCAATCAAACAAGCAATACCCCCGTCCCCAAATAAAAATGCCGTTTTCCGATCCTTGGGGGAATATACCCGAGAACGTGTTTCACCCACGAGTAATAGACCCTTACCACCGCTTGCCGATTGTAATAAACCGAACATTACGGATAATCCATATACAAACCCCGAACAACCTAAACTGATATCAAATGCCATGCAAGATTTATTTAATCCTAAACGATCTTGTAATAATACAGAACTTGCAGGCATCCGGTAATCTGGGGTTTGAGAAACAAAAATCAGAAATTGAATCTCGCTTTTATCGATCTCATTTTCGACAATAAGCGCCTCTGCTGCTTTAAAACATAGATCGCTCGAACAAACGCCCTCTTCCGCAAATCTGCGCTCTTCTATTCCTGTTTTATCTGTTATGGCTGCTGCTATTTCTTCAGAAAAATTTGAGGTGTACTCCCTATTTATAATAGTGTTTCGGGGAACACACCCATATAGGTGGGAAATTCCAATATCCGAAAAATCTAAAGATGCCAATTATTTATGTTCGTTAATATAAGCGATAATATCGCCAAGCGTATTCAACTCTTTAAATGAATTTCCTTTAATGATAACATCATATTCATCATCAATCATAGCAATTACCGACAAAAGTGCCAATGAGTCCCATTCATCTAAATTTCTAAATTCAACATCAAGTCCAACCTCTTGATTTTCAATATCCAATACTTCTTTAAATTGAGATACAAATTTATTATTATCTATCATATTATTAAATGTAATTTATTTCTAAAACTCTAGTGTCCTTTAATTCAAAATATACACTTCCCCAAGAAAGCCCCACACCAAAACCGCATGCAATATACCGAGCGATTCCAGCATTCTTATTTAACCCATTGTAACATAAAGTTAAAATTATAGAAGCCGAGGAGGTATTCCCAAATTCTTTAAGACTATACGGGACCTGAGATTCTTTTAATTTTAATTTGTTTCTAATCCGCTCATTCATCATCAAGTTTGCCTGATGGAATAAATAAATATCTATTTCTTCCGTTGTGAATGCTAAATCATCCAAGAGTTTCTTGACCGATTTGGGTGCTTGTGAAATTCCAAATGTAAATACTTCCGCGCCGTTTAGTATACTTTGCAGGTTATTTCTTAGCTTGCCATCCTCTTTTGTTTCCACAAGAAATGAGTCCATATTTACTGGATTTCTGAATCCTCCATCTTTGATCATTATGGATTCGTACCCTGAACCATCCGTGCCAAAATTAAAGGCTGAAATGCTTTCATCTGCAGTATATTCAATTGCCGTTGCGGTTCCTGCATCCCCAAAAAGCGGAAATGTAGATCGATCTAGAGGAGATTTTGTTACTGTCGTGGTATCACCTGCTAATAACAAAGCACGTTTAAATACTCCACTTTCTAATAGGGCCATTACCACAGACAACCCATAAACCCAACCCGAACATCCTAAAGAAACATCCAACGCATAGGCATCTCGCCTTAAGCCCAAACGGTCTTGGATTATACACGAGGTTGCAGGTAGGATATAATCAGGAGTTTGTGTAACAAAAATAAGACAATCAATGCTCTCCGGAGACCAATTCAAATCCTGAATCAGCCTATTCGCAGCATCCACACACAAATCGGAAGCACAAATTCCAGAATTACCCACTGTATACCTACTTGAAATGCCTGTACTATCCAGAAAACGATTAAAATCTTCGGTTGTCTCAAATAGATCGGAATCTTTATTATTGACTTTATTATTAGGAACAGTTGCAGTTGCGCCAACTATTCTACTATGTTTAAATTTCAATGATTCCATTTAATCTACTATTTTTCTTGCAGGATTTCCAAAATATAAAGAATTGGATTCCATTGCATTTTTCATTAATACGCTAGAAGCTCCCAAACGTATATTATTTCCCATTGAAATCCCTTGTAAAACAATCGAATTTACCCCGAAAAAATTCCGTGAGCCCATGTGAACATTGCCAGAAATACGCGAAGAGGGGCCAAAAACATTATAATCTCCTATTGTAACATCATGACCTAATGCCACAAATCCGTTAAACAAATTAAAATCGCCCAAATGTATATCACAAGAAAATCTACACCCATTAAAAACCACATTCCCCATCCCTATTTTGAAGGATGGCTCATCGTAAAACACCGTATTCGGTGCAATAATATTCGGATATTCAATGTCAATTTTTGTGATTTTCTTTTTTGCAGTGTTTAAAATCTCAGGGTGTGCAATGGAGAAAACAACTGCTAAGGGGGAATTATGAGTATTGATAAAATCGCTTCCGCCTAAAACAGATCCGTATTTGATTGGAGTATCACGTTCTAATCCATCATCAATGAACCCAATAAATCGGTATTCTTCATGAAAAGTAGCTGGCATATGATTGACGATCAGGCATGCTATTTCCTTTCCAAATCCGCCGGCACCGTATATAACTAAATCTTTCAATGTGTGATTTTCAATTCGTTCCATCAAAGGCCTTAGCGGTAGCGCTACCCTCCGCATTAATACCCTTTCGTGTTAAAACACTCCAAACACTCAGCCACAAAATTTTAAAGTCGAGTAAAATCGATTGATTTTCTACATAGTACAAATCTAATTCGAATTTTTCTTTCCATGAAAGAGAATTCCTCCCATTAATTTGAGCCCAGCCAGTAATTCCTGGTCGCACTTCATGCCTCCTCAATTGTTCTTTTGAATAAAGAGGTAAATATTGGGGTAATAACGGTCTGGGGCCAACAAATGACATATCGCCTTTAAATACATTCCAAAGTTGTGGAAGTTCATCCAGTGAAGTCTTTCTCATGAACTTCCCCAAAACCGTGAGTCGCTGCGCATCCGGTAAAAGTTTTCCATATGCATCGGTATTGTCGTTCATTGTTTTTAATTTATAAACCACAAAAGGTTGATTGTTTTTGCCAATTCTCTCTTGGGAAAACAATGGTATCGGATTTATTCTGGTAGTAATTCTTAAAAGCATGAAAATAAAAATAATCGGCGACATAAGTACTAAAAGCACGGATGAAAAAAGCAAATCAAAAAAACGTTTAATCATGCATTTTCTGTGGTGGTCAAATAGGATAAATATTCTTTGTAAACAGAATCGTTATTCCCATGCATTTCTGCAAAAACCTGAGCATTGAGGCTATATTCTTGTAGTTTTTCATTATCCAAGAATGAAATTATATTTTGAGCTAAAATATCCGAATTACCTGAAGGATTATTCATCCCTAGATTATTTTCATCTATTAAAACTGCCATTTCTGACTGAAGGGAATTAAGGATAGGTAAGCCTGCAGCCAAGTAATCAAAAAACTTATAGGTTATACTTTGTGTAGCACTTACATGATATTGAGCCAACCCTAAATGACTTAACGAATAAGCCTTAAGTAACTCTGCATGTTCTAAGCGTCCTAAATATTCTATGCACTCGTATTGTTTTGATTCCTTCTCTATTAAATCCTGATAATAGCCAGTTCCTGCGAAACGAACATGAAAACGGTTTGGATAATCTCTGTGTAATTTTTTTGCCGTATTCAATATGCAAGGAATATCATAGGTAAACCCTAAATTTCCTGCATAAATTAAATTAATTTTATTTGAAATATTATTATTAACCTTACTTCTATTTATTATAACTTGTTTGTATTGTTTTATATCCACACTTGGATAAAAGACTTGTCCTTTAATATTAATATTTTGAACCATGTTTTGGGCCCATTTTATATATTCATTAGAAATTGATGCAATTTTAGTAGCATTATTCAAGATATATTTCAATGCAATTTTTTGAGGGAATATCAGAAGTCGCAATACCCACTTTAGCGGCCACAATTGTTCTGGCCAATATTTGTAAAATACATCTGGCCAAGGATCTATAATATCTACAATAAATTTGATACTATTTTTTTTACACCAAAAGGCCAAAAATACATTTATCCAAATTGGTGGCAAAGCACTCACAACTGTATTGGGTTTATCTTTAAATTTTCGAATACACTTATAAAAATTAATTGTATATATTAAATGCGAAATAAACCTTCGTGGAGAAATATTTTTTTTGTACGATATTGAATCTATATATATCGTTTTAAAGTAATCATTCTTTATTATTTCAGTGTGTTTTTCAAACCTGAATTCCTTGGTAGAATGTCGAAAAGTATTTGAAAATACAGTCGTATTGCATTTGCCATTTAAAGCTGCTAATGACAAATTAGTAAAACGCATCGGACGCGTTTTATCATTTATAGTAGGATCAAATAAGGAAACAATCCATAACTTCATATTATTTAGTCACAATATGATTTATTTAAACCGTCTATTCTCATTCTATTTTGCCAAGCTTCATATATTTCTAATATGGTTTGCTTTAATGATTTTGTGATTTTCCAATTTGGATAATGCGATTGCATTTTACGCAAATCACTATAATAACAAATATGATCACCCACTCTATTTTGATCTTCATATTTGAATTTCATCGGCTTACCGCTAATTTCAGAAATGATATCAAAAGCCTCCAAAATAGAACAGGTGTTTTCTTTTCCACCTCCTAGGTTATACACCTCACCGCTTCGTGGTGCATTGATAAATTCTTCAATAAAACGGGCTACGTCTAAAGAGTGTATATTATCACGAACTTGTTTTCCCTTATAACCGAAGATGGTATATTCACGTTCTTCTAAATTACATTTTACCAGATAACTGAGAAAACCATGAAGTTCAACACCACTATGACTAGGACCCGTTAAACAACCCCCTCTTAGAACGCAAGTGGGCATATTAAAATACCTGCCATACTCTTGAACTGAAATATCAGCCGCCACCTTAGAAGCACCAAACAGAGAATGGGTTGACTGGTCAATGGAAAAATCCTCGGCAATACCATTTTGAAAAGACTTATCTGCGTAATCCCAACGGGTCTTAAATTCTACCATTTCAATTCGGTTTGGGGCATCTCCATAAACCTTATTAGTAGATAAATGCACAAACGGAATTTTTGTACTGAATCTCCTTGTAGCTTCAAGTAAATTGAACGTTCCAACCGCATTTGTATCAAAATCATCAAAAGGCATAGATGCCGCTCTATCATGCGAGGGTTGTGCGGCAGTGTGAACAATTGCATTTGGGCCTAAATCTTGAACCAACTGAATTATTCCATTTCTATCTCTAATATCTAACTCATGGTGATAAAAATTCATCAATTCCGATTCTAAGCGATTCTGATTCCATCTAGTATCACCAGACGGACCAAAGAAAACCGCCCGTTGATTATTGTCCACCCCATGTACTTCCCACCCTAATTGTGAAAAATGCTTGCATACTTCAGAACCAATCAACCCTGATGACCCTGTAACTAGAATTTTATTCAAATTTTCTTTCAATTTTTTATCGTGTTATCAAATACCCTTAAATAGTCCAAAAATCTCGATTCTCTTTCATATAACTTCAAGGCCCTTTCTCTACAAATTTTGGAGAGTTCCTCTTGATTTCTCGAACATAAATCCCTAATTGCTAAAAATATACCCTGAACATCCCCTGTTTTAATCACAATTCCAGTTTCTTCATCAATAGATTCGGGACTACCTCCAGTATTATACGTAACAACCGGAGTACCACAGGCCAATGCTTCAATATTGGTCGTCGGAAAATTATCCATATAAGTTGGATTAACAAAAACAGAGGCAGCACTATACCAAGCAGCCAATTCATGAACACTTTCAGTTTTCGTAATACCAATTATATTATTAGGAAAAGTACGCATCTGTTTTTTACTCACCCCTATTAGTACAATTATAAAATCTGAATCACATAATTCCGAAAGGAGTATAAAATCTTTAAATCCCTTTCTATCAGACCAGGTATTCGCACAACCCAATATTACTTTTTGGTTATTTAAACCAAATGTTTCCTTTATGCCTGTAGAAACAGGTTTGAATAAATCTGTATTCACGGCAGAAGGAATTACGTGCGTTTTATATTGTTTTAGATAAGATTTAGAAACTAATTGAGACAACCATGTTGAATGGGTAATAAGTTCAAGTTTCTTGAGAGAATTAAAAATGGTTTTTTTCGACTCGAAATTCAATTCAGAATTGTCGATTAAAGAAATTGGATATTTGTTATATTTAGGACAATTGTTACACTTTGTTTGCCATTTTTCACAATTTATATTATCAAAATACGTGCAGTGCCCTGTAAATGCCCAACAATCAAAAAGCGTCCAAACAACCGGAATATTTTTCTTGACTAAATATGCAAATAGAATTTCTATATGAATATAATAACCATGTAAATTATATAAAGCAATAACATGGGGATTAATACGATCAATTTCATCGATTAACTTTTGCGTTGCTTTTGCTGATGCAAAGCCATGTCGATCAAAAAATAAGGTTTTAAATCCATGCCAATAAACACTACATTTATTGCCAATTTTATATAAATAAGAGTCGGATGAAAGAGATCCAATTGTGCGACCATAAGCTACATAACTGTCATGACCGTGTTTTATTAAAACCCTCCCTATTTCTTCAACAATTCTGCCAGTTGAACCTGTATTTATTACAGAATTAATATGTAATACCCGCACTTAATTCAGAATAAAATCAATCCATTCCCGACTTAAAATATCACTGCTATTGGTCTCTTTTACCTTTTGAGCATTTTTAGAAATACAAGCGGATAATTCCGGATCATTGTTTAACTTAATAAGTTCATTTTTAATTCCAACAACATCCCCTACTTCAAAAAGAAACCCATTTTTACCATGAGAAATTATATCTGAAGGTCCTGCAATACAATTAAATGCGCACGGTACACAACCATGGGCCATAGATTCAATTAAGACATTTGGATAGCCTTCAGTTACGGAGGTCAAAACAAAATACTTAGCAATTGACAAATAATAGTCTACATTGTCCTTAAAACCTAAAAATTCAATTTGATCTAGTATATTTAATTCTTTTGCATATTGTTTCAATTTTATTAATTCCGGCCCATCTCCTATGAATAAAAAACGAAAATCAAGTG
>CBFHGY010000012.1:0-21925 GCA_965655465.1 Bacteroidia bacterium
TGCCTTCTGCACGTGCTTGTTCACGACCGATTTCCATTTCACGCTCTACGATAGATGTATCTACACCTTCTTTATTCAACGCTACGGGGTTCATAGCTGCAATTTGCATTGCAACATCTTTACCTGCAGCGATATTCGCTTCTGAAGGAGCTAAATTCATTTCTACCAATACACCCATACGGTTTGCACCGTGAATGTAAGCTACCACGTTTTCACCTTGAATGAGTTCATAATGAACAACGTCAATTTTTTCACCAATTTTAGCTACTTCTTCCAACAAACGAGATTCCAAAGAAACGGCACCTACGGTCAAAGTCTTCAAAGTTGCGATATCGGCTGGTTTTTCAGCGATTGCTACATTCGCAATTTCATGGGCAAACGCAACAAAACCTTCGTTTTTAGCAACGAAATCAGTTTCGCAACTTAAAAGAATTACCACACCGGTTTTATTGTCTGGAGTAGTTATTGCGATTACGGCTCCTTCAGTTGCTTCACGATCTGCGCGTTTTGCTGCAATTTTAGCTCCGCGTTTACGCAAAAAATCAACTGCCGCTTCAAAATCGCCATTGGTTTCTTGCAAGGCTTTCTTACAATCCATCAAACCAGCGCCGGTCATTTGGCGCAGTTTGTTTACTTCTGATGCACTAATTGTAGACATGTAATATTATTCGTTTTCAGCTTGAGCAACTTGAGCGGTTTCTTCTTGTTTAGATTCTTCAGCCGCTTTTTCTTTCTTGCGAGCAACAGAACCTTCAATAATAGCATCTGCAATTTCAGAAACCATTAAGTGAATGCTCTTTGATGCATCGTCATTTCCTGGGATAGGGTACATGATGGATGTAGGATCTGCGTTGGTATCTACAACACCAAACACGGGGATTCCCAAACGATCTGCCTCAGAAACTGCAAGATGTTCACGTTTGATATCTACGATAAAAATCGCACCTGGAAGCTTGGTCATCTCTTCGATACCACCCAAAACGCGTGCTAATTTGATTTTTTCGCGATCTAACATCAAACGTTCTTTTTTGTTCATACGTTGGAATGTTCCATCGGTTCCCATACGGTCGATGATTTGCATTCTTTTGATGCTACGGCGAACAGTTTGGAAATTTGTTAACATACCACCTAACCAACGCTCTGTTACGAAAGGCATACCCGCACGTTGTGCTTCTTGGGCTACGATTTCTTTAGCTTGTTTTTTGGTGGCCACGAATAAAACACGGCGACCTGATTTGGCGATATTACGGGCAGCCGCTTTCGCTTCTTCTAATTTGGATTCGGTTTTCTTTAAATCGATGATATGAATTCCGTTTTGCTCCATAAAAATGAAAGGAGCCATTTTTGGATTCCACTTGCGAGTTAAATGTCCAAAGTGAACACCTGCATCCAATAAATCTTGTTGAGTATAAGCCATGAATAATTATTAACGTTTTGAGAATTGGAAACGCTTACGCGCTTTCTTTTGACCTGGTTTCTTTCTTTCAACCACACGTGAGTCACGAGTCATGAACCCAGCTTGACGCAACGCACTCTTGTATTCCTCGTTGATATCAACCAACGCTTTTGAAATACCTAAGCGAATCGCTTCTGCTTGTCCTGAAATACCGCCACCACGAACGTTCACCATGATATCATAGTTTTGAGCGTTTTCTGTGATTGTTAGAGGCGCTACAATTGAGTTACGGTGCCATTCCAATGGGAAGTACTGCTCAATTGCTTTTTTATTTACCGTGATTTGTCCTTTACCTTCTTTAAGGTATACACGAGCTACGGCTGCTTTTCTTCTTCCTGAGTTGTTAGTCATAGGATTCTCAGATATCGAATTTTAGTTCTTTGGGCTGCTGAGCGGCATGAGGATGCTCGGATTCAGCATAAACAAACATATTGTGAAATATTTTACGGCCAAGGCGATTTTTTGGCAACATACCACGAACCGCACTTTCAATAAGGCGCTCTGGCTTCAAAGATTTCGCTAAAGCTGTACGCTGACCACCTGGAAAACCGGTGTGGCGAATGTACTCCTTCTGCTCCATCTTCATACCTGTTAATTTTACACTCGCTGCGTTGATCACTATGATATGATCACCACAGTCTACGTGAGGCGTAAAATATGCCTTGTGCTTTCCACGGATAATACGCGCAATCTGTGACGCTAAACGGCCCAGAGGTTGCCCTGCTGCATCCACTACGTACCAATTCTTGGTTACAGTGGCGTTGTTTGCAGAAATCGTTTTGTATGTAGTTAACGGATTCACTTTTATCGGTCTTTGTTCAAATTTGGGGTTGCAAAAATAGGAAGATTTTCAGCATATAACAAGATATCCACAAACTTTTTTAAAAAGAGTTTGAATAGACACTGAAATTGCATCATAAAACGCACCGTTTCCTACCAATCATCTTCATCGGGTTGATAAGGCTCCTTCAATGCTTTCTTCAAACCTTCTATAGTTTTCTTTACTTCTTTGTCGGCTGTAATCAAATATTGATCCGTAGCACGAAACCCGCGCTTCGTTTTCATGTAATACTCATGATAGGTCTTTAATCGAGACTCTGCTAATCCCTTAGGCTCAGTAATATGAGCAAAATTTCCGAATTGATATTTATATCGGGCCTCTTTTAATCGCAATACCAAACTAAATTCCAATAATCCGCTCGGACCCTTGCTGTAAGAACCGCGCTCAATAATCATCGGAATTTCTACCTTTAACCAAATTAATCCAGATGGTTTTGCCTCTACAATGAATTTTTTATACTCCTTTTTGCCATATAAAGTTTGAAAATATCGTTCTGCCCGCTGGTATAACGAATCCTCGGAACAATATTCACACTCCATATCCTCTACGACACCTTCATAAAAAATCATTTCCCTAAGACTATCGTAAGGAGGAACAAAACGTGTGTATGGTGGTAAGGTATCTTTCTGTTTACCGCCCACGCTCTCACCACCAAAACCTCCGCCCCAGCCGCCGCCGCCATCATCTCCACCCCAAGCACCACCGCCATCCAATACCTGTGTATCGTTGGTCACCGTTTCGGTTTTTTCCTCTTCAAAATCTCCCCATTGAGCCTGAGCCACTGTATTAAGACCCAAGAATCCCAATAAAAATAAACCTCTTATCCATCGAACCTTAAAAGAAGATTCGTTTTCTTTTCTCATTATCACTTATTGTTTCCTAAAATAATAAAGTGCGAATATAATCGCTTATCACCATAAATGGACATCCACCTAGTAAACGTATGATTTATTAGGCAGATATCCATTTTTTCTTACTCTTAAACGTATTGTTTGATTTTTTATTCTATTGAGATAATTGATTCGCCAAATTTGCACCCGGAAAACGACCCTTCTTAAATACGCGAGCTGCTTTAACACCCTTACGCAATTCCTTTTGCTTTTCCTCTGGAAGTGCTACAATTTCAGCACAAGTCGTGCTGCAACATTTATGATACTTCTCGGCACAAGATTCACATTGAATAAATAACAAATGACAACCGGTATTCGCACAATTGATATGCACGTCAGCAGGCTCCCCACATTGATGACAATGTGAAATTATATCGTCGCTTACGCGTTCATGCAACCGCTGATCGAAAACAAAATTCACCCCCTTAAATCGATTCTCAAGGGCCTTTTCTTTTACTTGATTTACATAATTTATAATTCCACCCTTCAAATGGTATACTTCATTAAAACCATTATGACGCATCCACGCACTTGCTTTCTCACAGCGGATCCCTCCGGTACAATACATCAGAATTTGTTTGTCGCGCTCACCATCGTATTTATCAATTACCAACTGCAACTCCTCCCGAAAAGTATCTGCATCTGGACAGTCAGCATTTTCAAACCGACCCACTTCACTTTCATAATGATTGCGCATATCAATGACTACTGTTTTCTCGTCGTCTAAGTATCGATTCCACTCTTCAGCATCTAAATACGTTCCCGTATGACTGGGATTAAAATTAGGGTCATCAATGCCATCAGCCACAATTTTATTGCGAACCTTCATATCTAACTTAATAAAGGCTTTTTGATTTTCTTCTATTGCCGTATTCAAGCGAATTTCATTCAAAAAATCTATTGTATATAAATCTTTTTTGAACGATTCAAAATGCACAGATGGCAGGGCAATTTGAGCATTAATACCTTCCTGGGCAATATATACCCGACCAACGACCTCAAAGGCCATCCATTTTAAATACAAGGAGTCTCTAAAACCCTGAGGGTCTTGAATAGGATAATAACGATAGAAAGAGATGGTTGTGTATGGACGCAAATCTGCCTCCATTCTACGCTTTAACTCTTCCCGATTCACGATGTTTCGCAATAACATAGATTTGGGAAATTAAATAAAAATACAAATTTAGGTTATTTGACCTATTCAACAAAAAGGGCTCCAAATTGGAGCCCTTTTCATATCAATTTAGAATCGTTTGAATCTTAGTGGCGAACCATGATTTTGGTTGAATAGTGGTAGTTACCACCTTCAACAGTCATCATGTAAACTCCTGTATTCCAAGTAGCTGTATTGATACTTGACTTACCATTGATCATAGATCCTTCATACACAACTTGACCTTGAATGTTGCTAACCTGAACTTTTGCATTCTCAGAGGCTAAACGATCAATAACCACATTAAAGGCATCGTTTGAAGGATTTGGGAACACTTTTGCTTCTGCTTCAATTTCGTTATTTGAAGCATTATTCACAGCGATAACTTCTGATTGCAATACTTCTTTAGTTGTCGCGTCTTGAACCCAAACTACTACATACAAATCGTCAAAAGTCTCAACACTGTGTTCAGTGGTGTGGTTAATATGATTTGCAGTTTGTCCATCCGCAGATAAACGATAGTCACCATTAAACGTATGAGACAAAGATTTGCTTACTTTGGTGCCTTTTGTCATTGGAGATAGAGCCATACCTGTTGCACCTGGCATCATCTTTTTCATTACCATTTCAAAAACAGTTTCACCGTTAGTTTTTTTGTTTTTGAAGGTTTCTCCTTCAACAATCGCTGCAAACAACTTCAAATTACTAGAATTGAAGTTAGTCAAAGGATTCAAATCTACATCTAAAGATATAGTGTTCTTCCAAGTATTGGCAGCTACTCCGGTAATTTCCAAGAAAGAAGGTTTAGCAGCCGCTTCATCGTAAAGTGTTGCGGTGAATGAACCCGCATTACCGTCCCATCCTCCATCTACTTCCATACGAGGAACTGAGCTTACTCCGTAATAACTTGCTCTAGTACGAACTTCTTGAGTACAATACGGATCTCCTGTTCCAGGCCACCATACTTGATATTTAATAGTTGTATGAGCCGTTCTTCCGCTGATTACATTATTATAATTCTCGTTACCTGGACGGCAAGGAGCACAAGTAGAAGACGTAAATACTTCATTCAAAATTTTACGATCTACCCAACGATCAACAACTTCCACTTTAAAAGTAGCCGTATCGTTATACGTTTTTCCATCAACTGAACCATTTGGGTTTGAAGTCCAAACTTTTACGTTATAGGTTCCTGTTGCTGATGGAGTCCATTTAGCAGGTGAATTCAAAGTACCACTTGCTAAAGAAGCGATATTGGTTGAACTAGTAACTGTTCCACCAATAGGCATTCCTCCATCAATTGAAAAATGAACATCTGCAGCAGACAATGTAGCACTTCCTACGTTGCGAACAGTAACGCCCATATCGAAAGGCGCATCGCCAATTTTCATAAAGGGAGTCAAATTAACCGACTTAACCAATATATCGTTGGTTGGTTGTGTACCTGCTCCAAAAGTGTAGTAGGTATTATCCGAAGCATCAAAAATATTTTGTGAAACTTGCTTTGCCCCTAGATTAGGAGAACCCGCAACTGTGTAAGCGGTTGTACCATCAATTTGAATACCTGCCGACAATTTTACGTTTGCATTGATTAAGTTTCCACCCTCAACAGGCAAAGTCTTCATGTCTACGATATAAATTTGGTTGGTTCCCTCTTCCAAGACAACCGCCCAATAGGTCCAACCCTGCTTAATTGTAGAGGCTTGACCATAAAAGTTAAACCAAATCCAGTGTTGACGATTAGGCGCGGTACCAAAGGTTTTAGTTAAAACCGCACTTGAAAATGTAGTAGAACCAGAAACTACTGAAATAGGTTCAATACCAGAAATAACTACTGAATTATTGGGAATTTCTGAAGATGGCAATGTTAAAGTCGCATAAGAACTTGGCTTTACGCTAGGAGTTCCCGCATCAAAGCTTACAGTACCATAATTACCTACGGTATAACGAGAAACATCCGAACCATTAAATTTAAAATTAAATGGAATAACCTGTTCTCCTGTGTAGGCAACGGCACTACTTGCACCTCCACTCCACAAGGAACTCCATCCTACATTCGCCGAACTTGGAAATGGATTTTCACCATCTGTGTTTACACCGCCTGGGTTTTCACCCGCAAGCTCTGTAGGATAGTAATAGTATTGCGCTTTGGCTCCGAAAGCCGCAAATACACATCCTGCTAAAAGTAATAATTTCTTCATGATTTAGTTTAGTGTTATTTACAAATTTAAAGATTTTGACCAAAGTAGCAACTATATCGCAAAAAACATGGTTGGACCCACTTCGCTCAATTCTTTTAAAATCTCCCTTACCGAATCAGGGCTATTTGCAGCAACCAATCGAGTTCTATATTCTTTGAAATGTGGAAATCCTTTGAAATAATTTGCATAATGTCGACGCATTTCCACTACCCCTACCACATTTCCTTTCCACTGGATGGATTTCTCAAAATGAGTAACACAAGCTTCTAACCGCATCTCAAAACTCGGTTTATCCTGGTGCACCCCTGTTGCTAAAAAATGTTTTATTTCACTAAATATCCAAGGATAGCCAATACTCGCTCTTCCTATCATTAACCCATCCACTCCATATCGGTTTTTATATTCCAATGCGCGCTCGGGGGTATCAATATCGCCATTCCCAAAAATTGGAATTTTCATACGGGGATTGTCTTTAACTGCACCGATCAAAGTCCAGTCTGCACTTCCCTTATATAACTGAACCCGCGTACGACCGTGAATTGATAACGCTTGTATACCTACATCTTGCAGCCCTTCGGCCACTTCTACAATATTTTTACTCTGATCGTCCCAACCTAATCGAGTTTTAACGGTAACAGGCAAATGCGTCGCATTAACAATAGCCTCGGTCATTTGCATCATTTTCTTCGGATTGGTCAAAATACCCGCACCCGCTCCTTTACAAGCAACCTTTTTTACCGGACATCCATAGTTTATATCGATCAAATCTGGATTTACCGAAGTAGCTATTTTAGTAGCCTCTACCATAGAATCAATATCGGAACCAAAAATCTGAATACCTATCGGACGCTCGTATTCAAAAATATCCAGCTTTTGGGTGCTCTTAACCGCATCTCGAATCAATCCTTCACTGCTTATAAACTCGGTATACATTAAATCTACACCTTGTTGTTTACATACATAGCGAAATGGAGGGTCGCTCACATCTTCCATAGGAGCCAATAACAAGGGAAATTCCCCTAACTGTATATCACCAATTTTTACCACCTTTGCACAAAATTACAACGAAAATAACCTAATGGAACGCAAAGACTCCGAATTTCAGCATAAACCGCTTTCTAATTTTTGGGGAATTTCCCTCCTACTCCTTTTAATATTGGTTTTTCAAATTGTAGGAAACTCTGTATCCAATTATCTACTTTCCTTCTTTTATAAACTCCCGGTAACGGATATAAAAGCACTGTTAATTCAACCCGATTTCTCCGCACTTAGCATCAATTTAGGACGTTGGTCTAACCTCATCCAATTCCTTTTTTACATGGGGTTACCCGCTTTAATTTTCACCTTTGCCAACCTTACCCAACCCAAAGATTATTGGGGAACCACCAAAAATCTGACTCTAAAAACTACATTATTTAGCGTTGTTCTGGGAATGAGTGCATTACCCGTTGTATCGGTACTCACGCAAATCACCAAACAAATCCCCATGAACGGCGTTTTTGCGGAAACCGCCCACAAACTTGCCACCATCCGCGAAACCCTTTTTGAAAACATGCTCGATATGCAACACCTTGGTGAACTGCTCGTTTGTATTTTCATCTTAGCTTTTCTACCAGCCATATTAGAGGAATACCTTTTCCGAGGACTAATTTTAAAAATAGCGCTTTCTCAATATAAAAAACCTTTTTTCGCCTTAATATTTCAAGCATTGGTGTTTGCTATATTACACCTGTCCCTATTTGAATTGCCTGGTATTTTATTGATGGGATTCCTTTTTGGGTTTATCGCATACCGACAACAAAATTTATGGTACAATGCCTTAACCCATTTCACCTTTAACGGAACAACCATCATTCTGCACTATTACCTTACCCACGCACAACATTCTTTTGCTACCTTCTCAAGCGATGATGTATTGGCTAACGCCATGATTGCAATTCCCGCATCCCTTGCCATGGGCCTGTCTTTATTTGCCCTAACACGAAAATCTGGCTCATAATTCCTATTGTGAAGCATTATCATCCGGCGAATTCAACACAAGCGCATCAAAGATTCAGCTTCTTTTGGGGTTTCTTTCCAACCCGGTGCTAAAATCTAAATCATAGAATTTACTTTTGTACTAGCATCCATCATTCAACCATGCAATTAAATAACTTTTGGACACGAATTATTTCGGGAATAGGACTCATAATCATCACCTTTTATTTGTTCTATTTAGGGCCTTGGGGGCTTGCCCTTTTCGGTACGCTCATTTCAATTTTTGGGATGCACGAATACTTCCAATTAAAACAAAGTACCTATATGCGTTTAAATCGATTCACTATCGTTCAAAGCGCATTGATTGTATCGCTTACTCCCCTATATCCAATAAGCCTTCGTAGCAATTATTCCCAAAATCTCTTTTTAGATCCAATGGGGATTTTTATTGTATTTTGGTTTGCAATGGTATTAGGTGTTTGGCTTTTTCTGCAATTTAAAACGCCCGATTTCGCTCAAACATACCTGCATGCACATTTATATATAACGGCCCCGCTAATCATGTTACAACAATTGGCGCAACCCCCAGTTAGCGGCGTTTATCAACCCTTAATACCCGTATTATTGATGGTTTTGGTTTGGTCTTCAGACTCCTGGGCTTATGTTTCTGGGAAATTATTTGGAAAACATAAACTCGCTCCGAGTATTTCTCCCGGCAAAACTTGGGAAGGTCTTATTGGGGGAAGTCTTTTAACGGCGTTAACCGGATTTCTTATCTCCTACTACGTATTTACAGACTGGGTATCTCCAGAATTTCCCAAAGAAAAAATTGGCTATCCATTTCTGCAAATTTTAAGTCCTTGGGGCTGGATTTATACGGCTTTTTTAGGATTGCTTGTTGGAATTTTTGGAACCTTGGGTGATTTATATGAAAGTTCCTTAAAACGAAAGGCCGGCGTAAAAGACAGCGGAAATATCATACCCGGACATGGTGGCGTATTGGATCGTTACGATGCCTTTTTGTTTGCGGTGGTAGTGATGTATGTTCTGGATAAATTTCATCCCCCCATCATCCATTTTCTAAAGAGCCAATGGGGATTTTATTAATATTACCAACTACTCGAAAGGGTGACTTTTCTTTAGTATAGAACGCCATTGGTTCTATAAAAGGAGGCAAGTTGCCGCCAACTTTACGCTGGACCATGTGAAATTTTGCAGTTATTGCAAAATTTCAATAGATAATTTTTTACAAAAATTGCAATTCCGTTCCGCTTCGATTTCTCTGAATAACTTAACTTTTAAAGGGTACCTATTTGTTTGAAAAACTCCGATTAAATAGCCTATAAACATTAGATATTCATTGCAATTCCATTCCGCTTGGATTTCCCAAAGAAATAAAATTTTAAGCCCCTTGTCCGCTGTAAATTACATGTGTCGATTTTTACATTTCAAAATAGGCGTTAAGGTTCAAATGAAGTATTTTTGCGCTAATTAGAAATCATGAGTCCCGATACCTCTTATATTCATAACGCCGACCCGTCGGCCATAGATCAATTGTACCAACAGTATCAAACCGACAAAGAAAGCGTAGACTTTGGATGGCGTAAATTTTTTGAAGGATTCGATTTAGGAAGCGAAAAATATGCGAGCGGTGGCGCCGTAAGTGAAGATGCCGTAAACGAAATCAAAGTTCTAAATTTGATCCACGGATACCGCCAACGCGGACATTTATTTTCCAAAACCAACCCCATCAGACAACGCCGGAATTATACGCCTACTCTGGATATTGAGAATTTTGGACTTACTTCAGCAAACCTGAATACTACCTTTAACGCCGGAATAGAGCTTGGAATTGGACCCGCTAAACTTTCCGATATCATTGCTAAATTACAAAAAACCTATTGCAACAGTATTGGTTGCGAATTTAGTTATATCAGGGATCCCAAAAGACGTCAGTGGTTGCAAGATCGTTTTGAGCAAACAGAAAATACGCCACAACTTAGCAGTAATGAAAAACGTCATTTCCTAGAGAAAATCAATCAAGCTACTGTTTTTGAAAACTTCCTCCATAAGAAATATATAGGTCAAAAACGATTTTCACTAGAGGGCTTAGAAGCCTTAATCCCAGCCTTAGATGCGGTAATTCAATACGGCGCTGAACTCGATGTTGAGGAGTTTGTAATCGGAATGGCCCACCGCGGTCGTTTAAATGTTTTGGCGAATATTTTCAATAAAACGTATAGTCAAATTTTCTCCGAATTTGAGGGAAAAGTGTTTCAAGGTGGTGACTTCGATGATTTCGAAGGTGATGTTAAGTACCACCTAGGATATAGCACCGATGTAATTACGGCTACCCAGAAAAAGGTACATTTACGCTTAGCTGACAACCCTTCCCACTTGGAAGCGGTAAATCCTGTAGTTAAAGGTTTAGTTCGTGCTAAACTCGACAATAAATATAATAACAACGTAGATAAAATCTGTCCAATTTTGATTCATGGAGATGCTGCAATCGCCGGACAAGGAATCATGTACGAAATTGTGCAAATGAGCGGTTTAGATGCCTATTATGTAGGTGGAACCATGCATATCGTAACCAATAATCAGATAGGTTTCACTACCAATTATTTAGACGCGCGTACTTCAACCTACTGCACGGATGTCGCCAAAGTTACCCTATGTCCTGTTTTACACGTTAATGCCGACGATATCGAAGCGGTTGTTCATGCCGTTAAATTGGCAATGGCATATCGCAATGAATTTAATTCAGACGTATTTATTGATTTATTAGGATACCGCAAATACGGCCATAATGAAGGCGATGAACCTCGTTTCACTCAGCCCGATTTATACAAGCTAATTGATAAACACCCCAACCCGAGAGAAGTTTATAAGGAGCAACTAATGTCACGCGGTGAGATAGATGCAGCCATTGCTACTGAAATGGAGGCCAAATTTAAAGATCTTCTCCAGGAGAAATTAGAAGAGGCCAAAGGCACCTATGTACCCGAACCCTCCGCAGTTCCTAATACCTGGGAGGGGTATCAGCATGCTAATGCCAAAACCATTCAAGAGAAAGCACATACTGCCGTTGCCGCAGATATTATTGTTTCATTAGGGGAGAAAATCAGTTATATCCCCGCTGAAAACGCTCCAATTAAAAAGGTTCAAAATCTGTTTAACGATCGCGCAAAAATGATTAAAACAGGCACCATAGATTGGGCTATGGGTGAATTATTAGCCTATGCAACCTTGTTGAATGAAGGACATAATGTTCGTTTGGTCGGTCAGGATGTTGAACGTGGAACCTTTTCTCACCGTCATGCCGTAGTTAAAAGTGAAGACGGTACTCAGGAATATACTCCATTAAATCACCTTTCCGATGAACAAGGAAAAATGCATGTTTACAACTCCTTATTGAGTGAGTATGCAGCACTTGGATTTGAATATGGATACAGTACCACTACACCCAAAGATTTAACGTTGTGGGAAGCGCAATTTGGTGATTTCTCTAACGGTGCTCAGATTATTATTGATCAGTTTATCTCTTCGGCGGAAGCTAAATGGAGTAAATTCAGTGGATTAACCTTGTTACTTCCACATGGTTCTGAAGGACAAGGGCCTGAACACAGTTCAGCCCGTCCAGAGCGATTCTTGCAATTGTGTGCAGGTTCAAATATGCAAGTGGTGAATTGCACTACCCCCGCGAACTATTTCCATGCGTTAAGACGTCAATTGAAACGTAATTTTTCCATTCCGTTGATTGTTATGACTCCTAAGAGTTTGTTGCGACACCCTAAATGTGTAAGTGCAATTTCTGAATTAAGCGAAGGTCAATTCCAAGAGCTCATTATGGATACCCTAGTTACTAAAAATGCGCGCAAGGTATTATTCTGTTCGGGTAAAGTGTATTACGACTTACTAGAACACCGTGAAACCGAACAAATTAAAGACGTAGCGATTATCCGAATAGAACAATTATATCCATTACCAGAATGGTTAATTTCCGAAGTATTCGAACAACATAAAGATGCAGAATTTGCGTGGGTACAAGAAGAGCCAATGAACCAAGGAGCTTGGTTGCATTTACATCGCTATGAATTCCCGAAACCCTTGAAATACTACGGACGTCGCAGCAGCGCAAGTCCGGCTACTGGATTCAAGAAAGTGCACGACAGCGAACAAGCGAGTATTGTTACTTCCGCATTTTTATAATTTAGGGAATTATCTATCGCGGCTGATTGTGTATCGCCGCGATAGAAAAGTCCGCTGTACCAACATTAAATACGCTCCAATAAAGCCACGTTTTCTACGTGGTGTGTGTGTGGAAACATATCCACTGGCTGAATCTTTATCAACTTATAATACTCCTGCATCGCCTTTAAATCGCGCGCTTGTGTGGCAGGGTTGCAACTCACATATACAATCTTAGAAGCACCTGATTCGTTTATACGTGCAACCACGTCGGGGTGCATGCCTTCTCTTGGGGGATCCGTGATAATCACATCGGGATTTCCATGCTTGTCAAAAATAGCCTGTGTAAATACATCCTTCATATCTCCGGCATAAAAATGTGCATTCTCTACCCCATTGTTGGCAGCATTTATTTTTGCATCTTCAATGGCCCCTTCTACATATTCAATACCCACTAGAGACTTTGCTCCCTCCGAAACGTAAATGGCAATACTTCCTGTACCTGTATATAAATCGTATACATTCTCTTCCCCTGTGAGGCCGGCAAATTCTTTGGTAATATCGTACAAACTTGTTGCTTGCAGGGTATTTGTTTGAAAGAAACTTAAAGGCTGAATAATATACGTATAGTTCCCTAATTGTTCGGTTAAATAGGGCGCTCCCGAAAAGTTCAATACCTCACAACCTTGCATACTATCGTTCATTTTCGCATTCACGATATAGTTCAGAGAAACCACCTTGTTAAAATGCGTTTGAATATGACTCAATACCGATTCGATTACGTCCGTATGGTCTTCATAAAATGCCACAACAATCATCCATTCGTCTTTTTCATTGCAGCGGAACATGACGTTTCGCATAAGGCCCTCATGTTTTTGGATATCGTGAAAAGAAATTCCATGATCATCGCAAAAGGCTTTTATGCTTCGCTGGATTTGATTTACATAATCAGGCATCAAATAACAGGCTTCTATATCTAACAGTTGGCTAAACTGACCAGGTATATGAAAACCTAAGGCCCGAGGCCGAGGAGTATCATCGCCCTTTACATAATCGATCATCCAAGCCCGTTCGCTAAACGTTAACTCCAATTTATTGCGATAAGCTTGCGTTTTCTGACTGCCTTTTATTGGAATAACCTCAAATCCCTGAATGCCTCCTATTCGCTCAATGGCATCAATGACTTGTTGTTGCTTAAATTCCAATTGGTTCTCATAAGGGATATGCTGCCATTTACAGCCCCCACAATGGGTAAAATAAGGACAAAAAGGATTTACACGTTGCTCTGACTTCTGATGAAAGTGAATAATTTGTCCCTCTTGGAAGTTTTTCTTTTTCTTAACTATCCGAACATCAACAATATCACCAGGAGCTGCATATTTTACAAAAATAACCTGATTTTCATGCCTACCAATGGCATACCCTTCAGCGGCGATACTTGTAATTTCAAGTCCTTCAATAACCTTTATAAGCTTGTGCTTTCGACCCATTGGGCGAAATTACGATTTCTTTCCCTTAGCCAAATCCAAAAGGCCAGAAAAATCATTGGGAGGTAAAAATCCAGGCTGTACAAATCGATCGTTATCAGCTGCTGGATTTGGCCAAAAAATAGTAGTGGGAAATCCCGTTACCGTGCCATTTCCCAGGAATTGTAACAATTCATTTCCTCGCCACTTTTTATCTTTGAAAGAATACATTGTTTCTAATTCTGGATTGAGTTTTACGCAAATAAAAGATTCGTTAAGTTTTGCAATTATCGCAGGATCGGCATAGGTTTTGCGATCCATCACCTTGCACCATCCACACCAATCTGTATACGCATCAACCAGCAATACTTTTCCCTCACTTACGGCCTTTGCATAACCTTCTTCGAAGGAATACCATTTCAAACCCTCTTCTTGTGGTGCCAATTCGTTGGCAAAACGAGATTCTTGGCTAAATATTGTATTATCTGTTGCACGAACTCGGTTATTACCTGCGGCTAGAACCGTTCCCAATATGGCAATAATGCCTGTTATTACAATTGTCTTTTTCATATCTCTAATTCAATAAAATCAAAAATCATACCATAAGTTTCGTTTTGAAACTTATATCTAGGGCTTTGACCGAATGGGTTAAAGCACCTACACTAATATAATTAACGCCTGTTAACGCATAATCGTATATGGTTTCGGAGGAAATCCCACCGCTGGCTTCCGTTTCAGCCGCATTACCCACTAATGAAACCGCTTCTTTACAGAGCTCTGGACTGAAGTTGTCGAACATAATACGATCTACTTTATGGTCTAAAGCTTGTTTTACTTCGATTAAATTCCGAGTTTCCACCTCTATCTTTAAATCCAATCCCTGACTCTTGAGATATTCCCGAGTACGTGTTACCGCAATATCAATACCCCCTGCAGAATCCACATGATTGTCTTTGAGCATAATCATATCATAGAGGCCCATACGATGATTTTCCGCACCACCCATTCGCACTGCCCACTTTTCGAGTAACCGAAGCCCCGGAGTGGTTTTCCGAGTATCTAACAGCGTAAGACCGGTTCCTTTCACTTTTTCAACCAATTCTCGCGTTTGGGTAGCAATACCGGAGAGTCGTTGCATTAGGTTCAACATCAATCGCTCTCCCTTTAATAGGGAATGAGCAGACCCAATTGCTTCAGCTAATAAAGTTCCCTTCGTATAAAACGCACCATCACTCGCGTAACAGGTAAAACGAACATCAGGATCTAAGTAAGAAAATAGGGCCACCGCCAACTCCAACCCCGCTAATACTCCATCTTCCTTAAACAATAAACGCGAAGATGCTTGCGTACCTGGAGCAATAGAGGCCAAGGAGGAATGGTCTCCAGAACCAATATCCTCCTTGAGCCACAAATCAAAATGAACGTGCCATTCTGAATCTTTAAAATCAATCATTAAGGCTTAATTAAGGTTCTCGCAGCCGTTCTTCCTGAATCGGTTCTTACCAAAATCAAATACGACCCACTTGCTAGTTGAGAAGCATCCATCCGAATACCTGTTTCACGAGTTTGATTCATTATTAACGTGCGTTCGTAAAAATCAATTACGTAAATACTTACAGATTCGCCATTAAATTCACTTAAATCAATCTCGAAATTGTCAACCGCCGGATTTGGAAACACCTTTATTTCCGCATTCTGAATTGTAATATTTCTTCCAGGAATAGAATCGGTAAAACCACATGCTTTTCCATCGGGAACGTGTTTCATCAGGGTAAAATCGATATAACAAGCCCAATCGGGATTGTCCACAAATGGGTTTCGATTTCCTTGTACGCTTTCTTGAGCTATATATTCATGACGGGCGATTTCCCAAGCACTTGGTGGGAAATCTTTATTCCACTTCTTAAGGATTTCTTGATATTGTAACTCATTAACCAACATATTGGATGTTGGCAACGTAAATGCAAATTCAGAAGTATTGTAGGCCGCACATGCATAAAAATTGGCTCTTGCTGCGATCCCTTTTGCAAAATCACGAGGTTCATAGCAGTATATACCATCTTTATTGCGACCAAATTTCCCGCTATAAAAGGTAGTACTCACATCCACAACTTCATCTAATGGATAATTACTTCTCACCGCATTCGCCTTATCTTGATGCACCGTATATAACAAATGTAGGTCACTGTAATTAGGTTCGTTTTCACTAACCTTTGTCATGTAAGATTGAGGATAGCAATGCTCTCTAGACATTACGGAATGGCTAAATGGAGGTTCATATAGATAAGGGAACCCGGTATAAAATCCGTTTACTATTTTTTTATTTTCTGTGGTATCTCTTGCTTCAAATTGTTCAATAACATAGGAGGCATAATTGCTGTAATAGATGCGCCTGTGAGGATTAATAAGTGTATAAATATCTTGCACAAAATTTGGGCTTGTTGCAGAAACGGTAGAATAATACGGACCTGGATTCAATCCTGGCGTCGTTATATTGGCTTCTAAAGGATTTACGGTCAAATAATTGGTATAAGCACCGTAGCCATTATATGCAAAAACGCGAATGTAATACGTCGTGTTGGCCACCGTATTGTCAAAATCAATTCCCGTATTGATGTCACCGGCTAAAATAACCCGAGATTTCCCAATATATTCCCCTCTTTGATAACTCTTACCATCTTCAGGTATATCCGTAGAATTACCTACAGAAGCCAAAATCAAATAATGTTCCGCATCACTCTTGTCAAAGGAACCCGACATGCGAAATGCCTTTGCATCAATCTGTAGGTTTTGTGCTTGACTTTTAGGCTCACTTGCCGTCGAACCTTTAATGGTACTAAATTCCAATTCAAAACTAGGGTAATCAATATCATTGGAAGAAATAGTCAATTTCGCTCCAAAACTTCCATTACTTTGCGCATTCAATCTTATTTCAACCTCTTTGCTAGCACCAGACGCGATATTAAATGGAGCGCTGGTTAAAACAGTAAAATCATCTGACTGAGACCCTGATAATTGTAAGGTACTCACGGTTAAATCATTTTTGGTTCCTTTATTTCTAATATTGAAAACAATTAAAGTATCATTACCGGTGTTCACAGAACCTGTGTGAATCTGTGTGGTATTGTTATAACTTACTTGAATTTCGGGATTTTCACTTGGAGCTTGGGGTCTCACTGAAAAATCATCAATAGCCAAATTAAATCCTGAAGCTTTTTTGGTATAATAAATTCTCAAATAACGAGAATTGGCGTTAACACGCACAAAATAATAGGTAGCCTTATTTGGAATATCGTTGACAAATTCTTTCAAATTAGACCAATTAACGCCGTCAATGCTTTCATCAACAGAAACTTCCCCTTGCCAAGGTGCACCTGTAGAGGTACCGGCTAAATAAAAAGAAACCGTATCTGCTTTACCCGACCAATTTGCCAATGCATATTCACCTGTAACGTCTAAACGTAAGGCAAAAGGCGCGCTATTTATTAAACTGGTTAGAGAATAGGTTTTGTTACCCGTGCCCTGTTCTGCGGAAAAACCCGTTGGGGTTACCGCGCCATCCATATCCCAAAACATGGGTAAGGTTCCTTGGGAAAATAAAGTTCCCATTTGAGCCACCAAGGCTGTTGCAAAAATTGCAATTTTTCTAATTTTCATTGTTTGTATTTTTTAAAACGACACGCGTAAACCGGTAGTAAAGCGAAGACCTTGACTTACAAAAACCTCTAAGTTTCTAGGATCAAACACATATCCGGCATCTCCAGGATCGTTTATGGTAGTAGCCGTACTGCGATGTTGCGCATCCGAAATGTAAAAGTTATTGGTGATATTGTTCACCATGGCATAAATGCGAACTTGGGCTTTTTCCACTTTGAAGGAATAACCACCCGTAATATTCATATACCAATAATTGGGAATTTTAAAGGATTCCTTTCCTTTCATCTCCCCTCTTAAAGCAATAGGTTCAAAATCAGCATATTGTTTGCCGAAATACACATATTGTATAGAAACGTAGGATCCTTTTAACAAATTAGGCTCCCATCGAATTAACCCTGCCACTTGATTTTGAGCGGCATCACCCACGTGAACACCGGTTGCATCGAAATCAAAAACCCCCATTGAATCGCCCGCATTATTTCGAACAATTGCGGTACTCCCTGATTTCCAAATCCAATCTCCAATATGCATGGAAGCCTCAATCGTAATTCCATCGCCAGCCTTCAATGCTGTCTGCAATTCAACACCCATATGTCGCGCTTGCAAACCATTGATATTATAATTTAATGGATTATCATCGGCGTCTCTAAAACTTGGTTGAAAATCAACAGGCCGGTTTCTCCAATCTGTATAATACCAATTCAATGTAGAAGTAAACCTCCGACTTTTATAACCTGCGCCCCCTTCAATTGCGTAAACCAATTCATTTTGGGCATCTTGAATAATGGAATTTCTCAAATCAAACACATTGCTAAATCGAGCAGGTCTATTTAAATATCCCAAATTTATAAAGGTATTAAAACGACGTGAGATATTGTAATTACCTCCCGCTTTTACCGTAACCCCTTGAAAATCCATTACCGCAGATTTGTTGGTTTCCCCCTCTTTGGTCAAATTGAAATAATCCAAACGCTGATAGGCTGTTTGCGTACTACTTATATTCAGAAATCCACTTAATTGATTGTACACATATTCACCTTCTAAATATCCACCTAACCAAGTTACTACCCCATCATTATGGTAGTTAAAAATATCGCCTACCCGATACATATATTTATTGTCCTTTTGTGGATTTTTTTCATTCGCATCGGGGATGAAATAATCACCACCCAATAAATCGTAAACCTCTTTATAATGTTCTCCAACATAACTTCGCATATCTAAACCTCCCGTTAAAGTGAAACGTTTAGATACTTTATATTGAGTAGTATTCAACAAACCATACCAAATATGATTATTTACAGCACGAGACATAATACGATTGGCTTTCCGTTCTGTTTTTGAATAAAAAGGATCCACCGATGAAAAGGCTCCAAAATCGGAATTCTGATCTACCGCCGACTGAAAGTCAAACTGCCCATAAACACTTGGAACTTGATTGATTCCTTCGCCGCGAGTACCTCCCCCATTTCCCATAGAAACATAGGCAATGGTATTAGAAAACAATTCGTTATTAGGTTTATAATCGTATTTTAAATACACCTGTGGTTTGTGAAACATGTTATCACGTTCGTTTACCTGCTTTAGATTGTCTTCATATACGACATCTCCCGTTGCACCCCAATCAAGCGGCGTTCGGTAACTTCCCAAATGCTGATTATACCTTCTACCCATGTCAATAGGCATATTTTTACCGCCTGCGGCGCGCAAAACGGTATCCATACCGAGTTTTTTGGCTAAGGATTGATCGTATAATGACAAACGGGCTTTATATGCCCGTTGACCATGACTTTGTGGTGCACCCACAGCGGTTAAAGACAAATTGTGTTTACGACCCCAATGTTTTTCAAGTTTAACAAAGTACGCCCACATTTCATCGTACAAACCATCCACATAACCGGTACTTGTTCTGCGAGTCAAAGCCACAGTAAAACCCCAATCACCTTTAAGCCTTCCACTAGATGCATTTACATTAAATTGCTGGTATCTAGAATCTCCAAATTCGGCACTGGCAGCAAATTCCGGTTTTTTTGTGAGTCCTTTGGTAATAATATTGATGGTTCCACCTACAGCAGGATTGGCAATTCTACTGCTACCTAAACCACGTTGTACTTGAGTTAGGGCTGTTACTCCACCTAAACCAAACCAATTACTCCAATAAACCCAACCATTTTCCATGTCATTAACAGGAATACCATCAATCATAACCGCAATATTGCGTTGATTAAAACCCCTTATGGTAATACGGGCATCTCCTGCACCACCACCTTGTTGGGTGGCATATACTCCAGGCGTATTATTGAGCAACATGGGCATGTCTTGGCTACCCAATCGTTCTTTGATGTCTTTTCCCGATATATTGGTGTAAGCAATAGGGGTGCGTCGGTCCTTTGCCACATTTGCAACAATCTGAACCGCCTGCATTGCATCGCTTAAATTTTCCAATTCAAAATTGACATTGGAAACTACGGTTCTATCGGCTTCAATGTTCAATACTGCAGAGGCAAATCCTTCCGCTTCTGCCTTTACTTGGTAAGAACCCATGGGTACTTTTAGTTCGTACAATCCATATTTATCCGTTTCAACACTTACTGAACCAGCGCTAATTTGCGCCTTTTCTACAAGTTCACCGGTAATACCGTCTTGTACCTTCCCTTTTATCGTTACTTGTGCACTTAAAAATGAACAAGCACTGGCCAAGAGGCTTAAAAGTACCCTTTTAAGAGACATGAATATTATTTCTGAATTTTACGGGAAAGGGTTTGACCATTTTCCAATTGAACGTGCAGAATCCAAATACCCGCATTCAATTTTTCGGTGGATACTTTCACCTGCTCGCTGTTGCTTCCCATGTAAACTGGCGCTGGCATTTCCATGCCCTTTAAATCCATTATTTTTACCGAAGCAATTTTAGATTGTGCTTTTACAATTAAAAATTCATTTACAGGGTTCGGATATACCGATAGACTGCGTTCCAAAATTTCTGTACTTAATGTTGCACAACCACACGAATGGGTTCCCAAAGAATCAAAGAAATCGATCGGATACAATTCCCATTCTACAGAAGGATTAAAAAAGTCTGGATTTGCAGCTTGGGGAGCCGTTTCCGATAAACCCCTTTTAATGGGAGCAATGGTATCAATCCCCGTCAATACTTCTGGTTTACGCACGAGTGTGTGATTCGATGTGTACCATTTCCCAAGTCCGCTGTTATAAGGGAAGGAATCACTCCAGCCTCCGAACGGAGGGCGTTCGCCAATTTTACCCATGATATCTACGGTTACCCAAGTGCTAAAATCACTGTAGTAACGATCCAAAGACATGGCATCATCGCCATTAAAATACATGCTGTAGGAAATATCATAAACGGGAGATAAAAACAAATCTCCCTTGTTGCGCAAAGTTGCAACAACGGGTGTATCTAACCCTGTTTGTGTGGTATCGCGCTTATCGATCACCAAAACTTTGGTTTCTTTAGGGCCTATTGTGCCCGACAAAACATCGGAATATTGGTTTGCCCAAGTAGCCGAACCATTCTGCCAACGGGTAACCCGGTAATCTTTCAAATCAATCGTACGATTGGTTGGGTTGTATATTTCTAGTGCTTTGTTATTGCGTGAACCTTCTACGTATTCACTCAAAAATAATTCATCGCAGGGGGTAATTTCCTGCGCCATTGTGGAGCCCATCAGGACAATACTTGCGATTAATGCAGATAATTTTCTCATAATATTTTGCAAAATTCCCCAAAAATAATGGGAGTTCAAACTTAGTTTTTTTATTTTACATCTTGATTACCTTAAATTAACTATTCGTTTCCCTAATGTTATCTATTTTTACCGCTGCGTATGCGAAATAAAAATCACCGTATTTTCGGGCATATTTCAATAATTTCCATTGTCCTCTTAGCCGCATGTTCTCCCAAAATCAAATATTTAGATGGTAGTTCGATAACGGTGAACGAAAAATATCCATCTGACACCAGTATTCAACATTGGTTACAACCCTTGTCTGATTCATTGGCCTTGCAAATGAATGAGGAAATAGCTTGGACTCCATTTGAATTTAGAAAAATACGTAGCAAAGGACGCAT
>CBFHGY010000012.1:21935-26578 GCA_965655465.1 Bacteroidia bacterium
GCATTTCACAAAATCAACAACACCAGGCTACCCTAGCACGATTGGTTTCTGATTATACCCTAAATTGGTCCCAAGAATTTGCACGTAAAAACAACTATCCACTACCAGAATTAGCGATATTAAATCACAATGGTTTGAGAAACTCTATAGATAGCGGTGTAATTACATTGGGTGAAATATATGAGGTAATGCCCTTCGACAATGAAATTGTGCTGATCATTTTATCTGGATCCCAAATGATAGAATTATTCGATTATATCGCAAAAATTGGGGGAACCCCTTTTTCGGGTGGAGAGCTCTATATAGACTCAAATACCTTTAACAAAGCATCAATCAATGGTAATGCCTTCGACAGTCGCCGCAGTTATTGCATAGCCACCGTCGATTTCATGCAAACGGGAGGAGATGGTTTTAACATGCTTAGAAATCCAAAAAGAATAATTCAAACGGGGACCTTTTTAAGAGATGTTATCGTTGAACAAATGAAAATAGAAATACAAGATTCTTATGGGGCCTTGAAGCCCCGACTAAATCCCCGGATTTTTCACACCAATACCCATTAAACTAATTTCGTTCAACCCATACATTATGACCCAAATTCATCTCAGGAATTTAATTTTTATTCACCTTAGGTCCGTGTTTTGTTCGTATATAAAATCGAAGAAATGAATCGTCGTAATTTCCTGAAAAAAAGCAGTGTTCTTTTAGCTAGCGGATTCTTATTGCGATATGCGAAAGCCATACCATCGCGCAAAAACACGTGGTCTATTTTACATACCAATGATTTCCATAGCCGGTTTATGCCCTTTCACGCTTCGCATAAATCACACGCCAATGAAGGCGGAATTGCTCGATTAACGCATTTAATAGAAAACTATCGAAAACACCATGAACACATTACCTTGTTTGATTCTGGGGATGTCTTTCAAGGAACCCCGTATTTCAATGTTTTCCAGGGCCACCCAGAACTTCAATGGATGAAACAAAGGGCTTACGATGCAACCACCCTTGGAAATCACGATTTCGACAAAGGTGTTTCCCACTTATTTTCCCTCAGAAAACAATACGAAATCCCAACGCTATTGATCAATTACGAATTTGATAAAGACGACGATTTGGGAGTAATCCAACCTTACAAAATCATCAAACGAGGACCCGTGCGTATAGGAGTAACAGGTGTTTCCATTGATTTAGTTGGACTTCAAGGAGAAACCAACCGGGGTAGTTTTGTGTATTTCGATCCAATTGAAAGACTTCAGGAACAGGTAAACTTCCTCCGAAACAAAGAAAGCTGCGACGCGATTGTAGTTTTATCTCATTTGGGATTCAAATACGATAACGATAAAATTGATGATATAAAACTTGCTCAAAAAACCGAGGGTATTGATGTGATTTTAGGGGGGCATACGCATACCTTTCTCGATGAACCTCTGGCTGTGAAGAATAAGGCTGGAAAAACGGTAGTTATTAATCAGGCAGGTTGGGCGGGTCTCCGATTGGGACACTTACAATTTGAATATTAAGCGCCTTTGCACATTGTAGCGTAGATTTGCATTTCATTGACACAAACAAACGAATACATCGAAGAAGAAGAAGAAGGCTATGAACATTATGCCTTTACCGTAGATCCGGGTCAAGAACCCATGCGTATTGACCGCTGGTTGATGCACAAAATTGCACATGCATCCCGCACCAAAATTCAGGCGGGTATCGTATCTGGTGCCGTTTTGGTGAACCAAAAATCGGTTAAAAGCAATTATAAAGTAAAACCCCGCGATCATATCCGGATAGTTTTGCCCGATGAACCTCGCGATACAGAAGTTTACCCAGAAAATATTCCTATCGAAATCGTATATGAAGATGATTCCATTGCTGTTGTAAACAAAAATGCGGGAATGGTTGTACACCCAGGTTGCAATAATTACAACGGCACTTTGGTAAATGCGCTACTATTTCATTTTGGAAATTTACCCCAAAAAGATGCCCGTCATAGACCTGGTTTGATTCACCGAATTGATAAAGATACATCAGGGCTTTTAGTCGTAGGAAAATTAGATGAAGCTTTGAGTCACCTTGGTAAACAATTCTTCGATCACAGTATTGAAAGAAAATATTGGGCCTTGGTTTGGGGCGAGCCCAAAGAAGATTCAGGGACTATTACCGGTTATTTAGCCCGTGACCCAAAGGACCGACGTAAAAGTAAACATTTTGATGATCCAGAGGACGGGAAAATTGCCATAACGCATTGGCGTATTTTAGAACGCTTTCATTTTTTAACCTTGGTTGAATGTGAACTAGAAACAGGCAGAACCCATCAAATCCGTGCGCATTTTGCCCATATCGGACATC
Source organism: Bacteroidia bacterium (assembly GCA_965655465.1). GTDB lineage: Bacteria > Bacteroidota > Bacteroidia > NS11-12g > UBA955 > VMCP01. Next base: position 24,285 of record CBFHGY010000012.1, read on the forward strand.
CTTTGTTTTCCGATGAAATGTATGGCGGTAGGCAAATATTAAAAGGTGCTAATTTGCCCCGTTTTAAGCAATTCATTCAAAACAATTTCGACTTATTCCCAAAACAAGCCTTGCATGCCCGCGTTTTGGGCTTTGTTCACCCTGTTACAGAGGAAGTAATGCGATTTGAACAAGAATTACCCACTGATTTCATGGAACTTTTAGATCGCGTGCGTAAGTATTCAGACCAATTGGGAACAGATTTATAAGGGTCATTCTTAAGATTAACTAAAAAGGACCCAAGATCTGGGTCCTTTTTATTAGGGAATTTATTAGAATCGCTTTTATTACTCGTAACTTAAGGTAATTTTCGAGCTACGAGGAACGGATTGACAGGTTAAAACAAAACCCTCCTTTATTTCTTGATCGCTCAAGCCTTCTCTTTCTAACATGTGCACCAAACCACTATGAACTTTTGCTCTGCATGTAGTACAAACGCCTACTGTGCAGCTATAAGGAGGATCGATACCTTCTTTCATAGCCGCATTCAATATAGTGGTATTTTGATCTACTTTTATGGTGTGTGTTTTACCATATACGCTTAAGGTAATTTCAGACATGCCATCAAAAACATCTTCAGAGGCGTTGGACCCTACAGCTACATTTTCTGCCTCCTTGTTAGATGTTGGAGCACTAAAATATTCAATATTAATAAGGTCTTTAGCGATTCCAAGAGCGGATAATCCTCCTTTAATCACTTCCATCATTGCACCCGGACCGCAAATATAGTAGGCATAGGTATCGAAAGACCCCCCTATTTTATTCTTAACAATATTCTGAACCTTTTCTTCGCTCAATTGACCTTTTAACCCAAACCAAGTGAAAGGAGCTTTATCGTAACTCAACAAAACCGAAAAGCGACTTCCGTAAATGCCTTCCATTTCTTTGATCTTTTCTTTGAAAATTACCGATTCAGGATCGCGATTCGCATATACTAGAGTAACTTTACTTGAGGGCTCATCCTTCAATACCGCTTTTGCGATTCCCATTACCGGTGTGATTCCACTTCCACCGCCAAATAATACATATTGTTTTGAACGACTTGCGTCGGGAATAACCGTAAAGTTACCCATCGGAGGCATCACTTGTACGGTATCTCCAACATTTAAGGTATTGTTAAAGAAGTTACTCATACGTCCACCTTCTACTTTCTTAATAGTAACGGCGGGGTTGGCATCTACCCCAGAATACGTGCAAAGCGAGTACGATCGGCGCACCTTTTCTCCATTAATTTCAGCTTCAAACGTAAGGTACTGTCCGGCAGTATACGTAAAATTGGTCTGTATATCTTCTGGAATTTCGAATACGAAAGTTTTAGCATCCGAAGTTTCTTGAATGATTTCTTTAATCTTGATGGTGTAAAATCCTTGACTCATTATTTTACAAAATTAGGAGGTTTCTCACAGATAGGAACAACCCATAAGTTTTAAAGTTATCGGAAATCACAATTTTTAGGAAAAAAGTGAGATAAATTGTACAAGTTTAAAAGTGTGTATTAATCTCTGTGGAATTTTAAATCAGAGAAACGAATTTGCGATTGCAATGTTAGACGCATTTTTCACCCCCGTTCCTGAAGAGTTGATGAGTCCCGAATTCATTTCCAAACATCTTATAGGCGGTAATATTCACATAAACTACAAGAGTTTCCCTAAAATAACCAAAGCGAAAATTGCCTTGATCGGAATTGGCGAACAGGCACATCAAATCCGGAAAGAATTTTATGCATTAAACTGGCATTTCGACCAATTAAATATTGTGGACTTGGGTAATTTTGCGGAGCCCGAAAATCAGCAACAACGCAATTTTGCTGTTAGTGAGGCCATTGGTGAATTACTGGCTTTAAACATTGTAGTACTTATCCTTTCCAATTCACATTCTCATTTACACGCACATTTTCATGCATTTAGAGATACTAAAAAACCTTTGGAAGTTGCCATAGTTTCTCCTGGAATACATCTAGAACCGGGCAGTGAGTGTTATGAATTATTGCAAGACAAAGAAAAATCAGCACATCTTTCTAATATTGATTTTATTGGCACTCAAGCGTATTTTATTTCTAAAGAAACCTCGGAACAACTCGAACGATTTAATTTTGAAAACTACCGATTGGGTAAAATCCGAAGCCAAATTGAAGAAACGGAACCCGTATTACGCAGCTCCGATATGATGTTTTTTGACTTAAACAGCATTCGATTTGCTGACGCTCCCAACACCTTAAAACAAAGTCCTAACGGCCTTTATGCCGAAGAAGCAGC
>CBFHGY010000012.1:26588-40584 GCA_965655465.1 Bacteroidia bacterium
AGATTGCTCGTTATGCGGGCCTATCTAATATGCTACGAAGTGCCACTTTTTATGGACTTTCTGAATACCGCGAAACACTCATTTCTGATAAGTTATTAGCGCAGTTAATGTGGTATTTTGTTGAAGGACTTAGTTCCCGATACCATGACCACCCAACAAAAAACAATCCGGATTACCTGATTTATAGAAATCGTTTAGACAATACCGGTCATGAAATTACCTTTTACAAAAGCCGCAAAAGTGATCGATGGTGGATGGAAGTGCCTCACCCATACGATGATCAAACCTTTTTTATTGGTTGCTCCTACAAAGATTACCAACAAGTTTGCGATGGAGAAATGCCCGATAGATGGTGGAGAGCATACCAGAGGTATCTGAAATAACGCTTCCCACCTCTCAAAAAGAAACGAAAACGCAAAACCTTACAGAGGACCTTACAGGGGTAAACTATCTTTTATAAGAATTTAGGATTCCATTATTTTGATCCCAAGACATGAGTTTCATTTATTTTCAGTATACAAAAGTGCCCTTTACGTAATCGTAGCAACCAAAAACGCCCAATGCACCTTCTGTAAAATTATTGGTAAATAATACGGGTTCTGCAAATGGATTATCTGCACCTTGTAACATTTGCATTTTGTAATAATCGCGATAGGCCTTATCCATTGTATAGATGGCCCCATAAAATGAATCCAATTGAAACGGACCTTCAATTCCAAATCCAGAATAAAATTCAGATTGGCTGAAAAAGGAAGTCGCACTTTGCGCATTACCCGCAAGAATTTCATCCGCAAAGGATACCCGAACCGATATTTCTTCACCTCTGGAATTTCGAGCAATACCTTCTAATTGAGGTGATACATAGAAATTGGGATTTCTTAAGTCGTACCTAAATTCAACGGCATAGGGGTTTAATATATAAGAACCCCAGCCCCCATTTTTAATATCCTCATATGGCGTACCCATCTTTACCGAAGCAATTTCAAACTTCGAAAGCTCGGGCTTGGGAGGCACTTGTGCACGTGCATTGTATTCCTTGCCATCATTCATGCGAACACGTAGTGTATACCATTGAGATTCGATTAAATTTATATTGTAAAAGTTCAAATCGTACATTCCTGGGGCGTAGTTTCGAAAGGTATCGCTCAACCCTGACTTTTCATCTATTAACACTAATAGGGCATCGGAAATAAATTCCGTTTCATCTTTCTGCAATCCATAATAGGGCTTGGTGTATGCCACAGAAGCTTCTACTCGCATCGATTGAGGAGACATCAAACACATTATTGCAGGTTTTTTCTCAAATGCAGGAGGCTCTACCAAAGCATCTTGTTCGCAGGAAACAAAGCTCATTAAGCCAATTAAAGTCAATCCGATCTTACTAAATTTTGTTTTCATATCAATAATTTGATAATTATTCGTTTAATCGACTAATCCGGTAGGATTCCTAACACCTTGAAATAGGGTATTTCAAAATTCAACTTGGCAAAAGGCTTATTAGGAACTCCTTCATAACTTTTGAAACATTTTATCATAGAAACTGGAATTATTAACACCATCATATCCATTATTTAAATTTAAAGGAATAACTTATAGATGGAATTAGGGGAAACAAGGTTACTTTTTTGAGACTGGAATAGACATCACCATTATCCAAATACTCGTTACTGCCATAATAAAAGAATGGATTTGATTGATTATAGGCATTATACACACTTAACTCCCAAGTTTGTATGCCGCGTTTTTTGGTTTTATGAAATTGCAAGCCCAAATCCAAACGGTGGTAGGCCTCCATTCGAAAATTATTGCGACTTCCAAAATCAATAAAGGTGTTATACGATTGTAATTGAGGACTCCAATTAATGGGAAATGCAGACATTTGATGGTTATTTCCAGGAATATATCCTTGTGCCAATGTAACCGCATTACCGGTTCCATATACCCAAGTAAAGGCAAAATTAACGGCCTTATTTATTTTGTAGGATCCCACAATAGAAATATCATGGCGGCGATCGTATCGGGCCCAAAAAGGTTTACCCCCATTTAATTCATTAAATTTCATTTGCGTCCAACTTAGGGTATATCCTATCCAACCTGTAAAAGGACCCGCTTTTTTTTGCAAGAACAATTCCGTTCCATAACTCCAAGCATTACCTCGCGTAATTTGTTGTTCCCAATTGCGACCTCCACCCACAGAACCCGAACTAAAGATGTCGTCTTCAAGCAAAAAAGAAGCGCCCTCTCGATATTGAACCACATCCTTCATATCCTTATAATAGGCCTCCAATGTGATCGAAAATCCTTTATCAAAATCTTTTGCCACTCCTACTGCAGTTTGTTCACTGCGCATAGGCTTTAATCCAGCGGTTGCGGGTATCCACAAATCTGTTGGCAGTGATATTCCTGAATTACTCAATAAATGAATATATTGAAACATTTGAGCATAGGAAGCTTTTATCGCTAAATCCGGACGTAAATTGTAAGAGGTGCTAAAACGAGGTTCTGGATTTAAAAACTGAGTCCCTTCAACCGCATAATGACTCAATCGGAATCCAGGATTCAACTGAAAATCGCCCAACTTCCATACATCTTCAATATACATACCACTCTCATAGGTATTGATGGTGTTTATTTGGTTTTGCAAGCCCAAATCTCCAGCCTTTATCACCAAGGCCGCAGGCCTGAATTGATGTCTTGTCGTTTGAATTCCATATCGAACCTGATGCTGGGGGTGCGGCCTCCAATCAAAATCATATTTAAAGCCAATATCGTCGATAACACTTTGATAATTTAATAGAAAGGTATCTTGATTGCCATCGAAAGATTCCAAACCAATATTCAATTTGTAATGACTGTAAATAACGGAGGCATTCGAAAACAATTTTGGCGAAAATACGTGGTTCCATCGGGCCGTTACCGTGCGATTCCCCCAGCCAAAATCAGTTTCTAATCGCGCTTTATCTTCCCGAACTATGGTATAAAACACATCCTTGCCGAAGTAACCACTCAGGTATAATCGATCTTTATCTGAAAGCGTATAATTTGCTTTTGCATTAAAATCATAAAAGTAATACCCCCCGTTATTGCCTGTTGATGCATATAGAAAGGGCTGTATGAGTAAATCGATGTAGGTACGTCTGCCCGAAATCATAAAAGAACTTTTACCTTCTTTTATAGGACCTTCGAACGTAAACCTCGAGCTCAATATCCCGACTCCTATTTCACCGGTGTACTTGCGATTATTACCTTCTTTCATATTTAGATCTATGACGCTCGACAAGCGACCGCCATATCGTGCCGGAAAACCGCCTTTAACCAATTCAACCGATTTTAAGGCATCGCCATTAAACACAGAGAAAAATCCAAATAAATGTGACGCATTGTACACAATGGCTTCGTCTAAAAGCATCAAATTCTGATCGGGACCACCCCCTCGCACGTACAATCCGCTTTGTCCTTCCCCACCCGTTTGTACACCCGGTAATAACTGAATTACTTTTAACACATCTTTTTCTCCAAGTAAAGCAGGAATTTCCTTGATTTGATTCACCGGAATATCGATGCGGCTCATCTCTACTTTATCCGCAACCGTATTTTTCTTCGATCGAATTTCAACCGCTTCTATTTGTTCCGCTTGTACTTTGGCTCTAATTTTAAAGTGTACAGAAGTATCGCCCTTTGAATTCCAAACAAAACTGTCCAATTCAAATCCCCCAAATTGATAATAAGCAACACGATTTGGGATTTCCGTTCTCTCTAGGGTCAATGAGTAAAATCCGTAATTATTGGTATAAGTGCTGACACCATCGGGTAAAACGGTGATGCGCACATTTCCGTAATATTCTCCTGTTTCTATATCGCTAACAAATCCCGATAACGTAACCCGTGCGGCGTTCTGAGACTTCCCCCAAGAGAAAAAAGAGCACAGCACCAGCACAATACTTATCCTTTTATATAGGTTTGAAAATTCCATTATGGTAAAATCTACTGCAATTTACATCCCTTTAACGGCAGTGCCCCCAAAATGTTATAAGGAAATTTGAAAAAAGATTTGCGAAAAACGCAATTTCAAACACCTCAAGGGTAGAGTAGATTGAAATCGAAACCTGAATTATAGACCTTTTCGCACCCTCAATATGTTTAAACCGCTACGGGTGCTTTAATAGCGGGGTGTGGATCATAGCCTTCAAGCGTAAAATCAGAGTAGGTAAAATCGAAAAGATTTCGAATATTGGAATTCAGTTTCATTTGCGGGAACGGACGCAAATCGCGCGATAATTGCAGCGCCACTTGTTCTTGATGATTCATATATATATGCGCATCACCGAAAGTGTGAACAAAATCACCCGGTTTAAGACCGGTTACCTGCGCCATCATTAATGTAAGCAAGGCATAACTTGCAATATTAAAAGGCACGCCTAGAAATAAGTCCGCACTGCGTTGGTATAATTGGCAGCTTAATTTCCCATCGGCCACATAAAATTGAAACAAGGTATGACAAGGCATAAGCGCCATTTGATTAATTTCTCCCACGTTCCAAGCATTCACCAAAATGCGACGCGAATCGGGATTGTTCTTTATCATGTCTAAAGCCTCGCTGATTTGGTCAATCACACGACCGTCTTTGGCTTCCCAAGAGCGCCATTGTTTGCCATAAACCGGACCTAATTCACCCTGTTCATCGGCCCACTCGTCCCAAATAGAAACCCCATTCTCTTTCAAATAGGCAATATTAGTATCCCCTTTGAGAAACCATAAAAGTTCATGGATGATGCTTTTAAGGTGCACTTTCTTTGTTGTGATCAAAGGAAATCCTTTAGAAAGATCAAAACGCAACTGCCCACCGAATACACTTTTTGTGCCCGTTCCCGTGCGATCTGTTTTAACGGTACCATGTTCAGAAACATGTTTTAAAAAGCGTTCGTAGGAGTCGTTCATCGAAATATCTTATTGTAAGAGATACAAATTTAGTTTATCAGGCCATAAGTTTAAACAACTATGTCGGATAATCGCATATTTTTTTCCTATTTTTGCCCTCTCGAAACGAGTAAATATTATGGCAGATTTAGTTACCATGCCCAAAATGAGCGACACGATGACCGAAGGGGTAATCGTGAAGTGGAATGTTAAAGTGGGCGATTCGGTTAAAAGTGGCGATATCATGGCGGAAGTTGAAACCGACAAAGCTACGATGGATATGGAAGTATATTCCAAAGGAATTGTTTTGCATCTTTTTGCTCAAGAAGGGGATGCGGTAACCGTAGATGGGCCTATAGCAATCGTAGGAAAGGAAGGTGAAGATTTCCAACACCTTCTAAATGGCGCAGCTGCTACTTCTACCGCTACTGAAACTCCAAATGCTGCAACCACAACAACGGTTGAAAGCGCACCTGCTGCTACTCCAATAGCAGCCCCCACTCCCACCGCTTCTACAAATCATTCAAATGATTCTCGCCTAAAAGTTAGTCCTCTTGCCCGTAAAATTGCCGAAGAAAAAGGCATATCCCTGGTGAATGTACAAGGCACTGGTGAAAATGGACGTATCGTAAAACGCGATTTAGACCATGCGCAAGCAGCCCCAAGCACTCCAAACGTGACTGCTTCAACGGCAACGTTTGGTCAAGAAAGCTTTACTGAAGTCAACGTTTCTCAAATGCGTAAAACCATTGCAGCTCGTTTGGCGGAATCTAAATTTAACGCGCCTCACTTCTATTTGAGTTTGGAAATCAATATGGATCAAGCCTCAGAAGCGCGTGTTCATTTGAATAAAATAAGCGACGTTAAAATATCCATGAATGATATCGTTGTTAAGGCCTGTGCAGCCGCACTTCGCAAACACCCGAATATCAATTCCAGCTGGTTGGGAACCAAAATACGCACCAACCACCATATTCACATCGGAGTTGCTATGGCCGTTGAAGACGGTTTACTGGTTCCCGTTGTACGCTTTGCTGATCATAAATCGCTCTCCCAAATAAGTAAAGAGGTAAAAGAATATGGAGCTAAAGCAAAAGAAAAGAAATTACAACCCCAAGATTGGACCGGCAATACCTTTACGATCTCTAATTTAGGTATGTTTGGTATCGATGATTTTACGGCCATTATCAATCCACCCGATGCATGTATCCTTGCCGTTGGTGCGGTAAAAGATACCGTAGGTGTGGTGAATGGAGAAATCAAGCCTGTAAAAACCATGAAAGTTACCCTGAGCTGCGACCACCGCGTGGTTGATGGCGCAATGGGAGCGGCCTTCCTACAAACCCTGAAACAGTTCTTAGAAGAACCGGTGACCTTACTCGTATAATATTAAGGCCACCCTAGGGTGGCCTTTTTTTTGAATCATGTGGAATATAAAATTCAATCACGTACAAGATCTTAGCGATGCCCGCTTTGCGGCCTCAGCTATGGCTGAATGGGTGGGTTTCTCCATCGACGGACCGTTTGCAATGGATGCAGCAACAATTCAAGAAATCATTTCTTGGTGCAGCGGACCCAAACTCATTCTCGAGGTTGGCGATAGTTCTGTCGAAAAAATCAATTCATTCCTCGATGTTTTACCCGTGAACGGTATTGAATGCGACCATGCCCGTTTTGAAGAACTCTCACTCGCATTTCCAGATGTTTCTGAATGGATACTTTTAGGACAAAATTCAGCATCACAGATATCTCACAGCCCCGAATGGAATCCACACAAGCATATTACGCAATTAGAGCCCAACGCAGCAAATGCTGCCAAAATTCAGTCTCAACAACCCTATGGATTTAGCATCAATTGTCAAAAAGAAATTGAAGTAGGTAAAAAAGACTTGAGCCAATGGCATGATTTTTTCGAATTACTTGAACTTTTTTAACATGAAATATACCCTATATATTGCCTTAGCTGCGACACTTGTAATCAGCGCATGTTCAAGCAGCCCCAATGCTACTTTTAGCGAAGAAGAAACCGTTCAGCAAGATTCCCTCGACCAAGCAAACCAAGAAGAAGCATTTGATGAGCTGCTAAACGACAGCGATTCAACCCAAAACGACACTATTTCCGAATGAAAGTAGCCGTAATCGGTGCCACTGGTTTGGTGGGCACCAAAATGTTGCAGGTACTCCAAGAGCGCCATTTCCCTATCACCGAACTCATTCCTGTAGCTTCTGAAAAAAGCGTGGGCAAACAAATTACTTTCGGGGGAAATTTATTCACGGTACAATCACTCGAATCGGCCGTGCTTGCAAAACCCGATATCGCACTATTTTCTGCCGGCGGCAGTACCTCTAAAGAATGGGCTCCCAAATTCGCAGAAGTAGGCACATACGTTATCGACAACTCAAGCGCCTGGCGTATGGAACCCAATATTGCTTTGGTAGTTCCTGAAGTTAATGCCCAACATTTACAAAAAGATAGCTTCATTATCGCCAATCCCAACTGTTCTACCATCCAAATGGTGATGGCCTTAAAACCTTTACACGATTTATACGAACTTAATCGCGTGGTAGTAAGCACATACCAATCGGTAACAGGAACGGGACAAGCGGCAGTAAAACAAATGTTCGACGAGCGCGAAGGCCGAGAAACCACTAACGTATATCCACACAGAATCGACCAAAATGTACTCCCACACATCGATGTATTCTTAGAAAATGGATATACCAAGGAAGAAGAAAAAATGATGAAGGAAACCAAGAAGATAATGGGACTTCCGGATTTGAAGATAACCGCCACCACGGTTCGTATACCCACTATGGGCGGTCACAGTGAAAGCATCAATATCAGTTTCCATAAAGAGCCCCAATTAAACGAAGTGCGTGAAGCCTTAACTGCGTTTCCAGGCGTAGTCGTTCAAGACCTTCCCCTGGAAAACCTATATCCAATGCCCCTTTTGGCACACGATAAAGACGAGGTTTTTGTAGGACGTATTCGCAAAGACGAGTCGGTAGAAAACGGACTTAATATCTGGGTGGTAGCCGATAATTTGCGCAAAGGCGCCGCAACCAATGCCGTACAAATCGCCGAAAAAATCATAGAAAACGGCTGGGTATCCTAACCTTTTCACGTTTCATTTGTTCTTTGTTTTTGGAAAACACAGAATTAAATACCGACAATAAAGAAACAGAGATCGATAACCGACCTCTGTTTCTTAAAGATGCGCGCTATCAAGGGGAATTGCATAATGCACCCTATGCCTTATCCGTTACTTCTCCTAAAATTGAGCCCTTAGATAAACGTTTGCTCAAAGCCAATGCGCATGAAGCCATGCAGCATCAAGCAGAACAACAAATCCAAATGCTTAAAAAACAGGCTGAGTTGCTGATGAAACAAGCCCGTGCAATTGAAGAACGTTTAGAAGTTTCACATGCTATTTATCAAGCAGATATCAATTTTGAACCTGTAATAAACGGAATTTATCATTTGTATCAAAAGGAGAATGGCACCCAAGTTTTAAGCATGGTAGCTCCTTATGAATGGGGAAAAAGCATGCCCTTTGCACAGTATTTAAATACCGTAAGATTAATGGGCGATAGAACTTGGGAAGTTTTATCTTGATTCTTCAAGGTTTGGAATTGCACATTATCGATAACCGCTAACATAAGTAAATATTCCCTTGCTACCATTGAGATAACTTATCGATTGCGGCGCGAACACTGCCCTCTTTAAGTAAAATCAGTTGAGCGGTGTCATAATCCAGGCCGGTTTCTTCCATAATCATCCGAGTACCTCGATCCACTAATTTATCGTTACTCAATTGCATATCTACCATTTTATTTCCTTTGACCCGCCCCATTCTAATGAGGGTTGCGGTACTTATCATATTCAAAGCCAACTTGGTAGCCGTGCCTGCTTTTAAGCGAGTTGAACCAGTAAGAAATTCAGGACCTGTAAGCAAAACCACAGGGAAATCTGCAATTTCTGCAATTGGCGATTGTGCATTACAAACGATACATCCCGTGGCAATTCCTATATTCTTGCAAGCCTGCAAGGCACCTAAAACATAAGGAGTGCGACCAGAGGCCGCTATGCCAATCACAACATCATTTGCACCAATGGCATATCCCTGCAGATCTTTAAATCCTTGTTCCGTATCATCTTCTGCACGTTCAACCGCTTTGCGAATGGCAGAATCGCCCCCAGCGATAATTCCAATAACGGTATCGAAATCGACCCCAAAGGTTGGCGGACATTCCGAAGCGTCTACCACTCCTAACCTCCCGCTGGTACCTGCTCCCATATAAAACAGTCTCCCCCCCTTTTGCATATTTGAAACAATGCGATCTACCAACAATGCAATTGATGGGGTTTGAGTCCTTACAATTCCGGCTATACGGGCATCTTCATCATTCATCCCTTCTAGAATTTGAAGGGTATTCATAGTTTCGAGATTTTGATACGGGGATTCAGATTCGGTGTTCATACGGCAAAAATACGCTTTCAGCGATAAGACATGGCGGTATACGTAATTTCCGTTGTTACTTTGCGTTATTGATATGAATACTGAAGATACATTAAATCAAGAAATAAAACACAAATGGCTGCAGGTGGTGGCATTTATAGAAGAGAATTTCCAGAAAAAGCCCGATTTGAATGCCATTTTATTTCTTATTGGCATACGTGAACTCGGGGAACTCCCTGAAAAAAACTTCACAAAAGAAGAAAAAACACGATTGATGCATATTGCGAACTGCCGGGTATTGAGTTTTTCGGGATATTACCAAAAAACCGGTGTAAATCGGAAAGGTTGGCCCGAATGGGAAAATGTGAAACCGCTTCCAAGTTTAAATATTTTTGAACAAGAGAACGTATTGCGTCAACACATAATTGAATACTTTGAAAGCGAAGATATCATTCAATTTCAATAAGCCGATTTTGGCCCGTAAACACATAAAACACTTTGTTTTTTCTTGAAAAATTAACTATCTTTGTAGAACTTTTCCAACAAATAATCAGGAGGGGGCAAGCGAAAAGCAGTCCCCTTTTTTATTGGGTATGAAAAAACTAGGAGAAAAACTCAAAGAACTCATAAACGCAGAGGCCGCAAACTACAACCTCTTTGTAGTTCATTATTCGGTTAGTCCAACCGGCCTTTTCCGTTTTTACGTAGACAGTGAAACCGCTTTGTCCATGGGAGTTTTGACGGAATTTACCCGTCACATATCGCGTACGATAGACGAGGGCGAATTTGGTGAAACCCCGTTCACTTTTGAGATTTCCTCTCCTGGTGCTACTGAGCCGCTTCGAGAAGAGCGTCAGTTTGCCAAACATATCGGAAGAAGCTTGAAGATCGAGACCGAAGAAAACAGCTACAAAGGTCTGTTTACCGCTTTCGAAAATCGCATACTCACGATTCAAAACGAAACCAAAGAAAAGGGTAAAAAGAAAATCAACTTGGAAGAAGTGCACATACCCTTCGACCACATAAAAGAAGCAACTATCATTTTAAGTTTTAAATAACATGAAAGCCAAAGTCAAAGATCTCGGAATTAATTTAGTGGAGAGTTTCTCCGAGTTTAAGGAATTCAAAAACATTGACCGCGCCACCATGATGCGCGTTTTAGAAGATGTTTTCAGAAACATCCTAAAAAAGAAATTTGGTCAGGATGCCAATTTTGACATCATCATCAATACCGAAACCGGGGATATCGAAATGTACCACCTACGACTTATCGTTGAAGAGGGCGAAGTAGAAGATCCGTATTTGCACATAGCATTGCCCGATGCCCTTAAATTAGAGCCCGACTATCAAGTGGGTGAAGATTGTATTCAAGAAATTAGCTTGGAAGACTTTGGTCGCCGCAATGTATTGAATGCTCGTCAAGCCTTGATGAGCCGCATCATAGAACTAGAAAAAGACGAATTATTCCGCAAGTACACCGATAAACGCGGTGAGATTATTAACGGAGAAGTTTATAATGTTTGGAAACGTGAGATTATGATTTTGGATGATGAGGGCAATGAACTTACGCTGCCTAAAGACCAAATGATCCCGCGCGATATGTACAAAAAAGGAGATGCTTTACGCGCCGTTATTCACGCTGTAGAAATGGATAAAGGTTCTCCAAAAATTATTTTATCTCGTACCTCTCCAGAATTCTTGGAACGACTTTTTGAATTGGAAGTGCCTGAAATTCTAGATGGATTAATTACGGTTAAGAAAATTGTGCGTGAACCCGGCGAGCGCGCCAAGGTAGCTGTAGAAAGTTACGACGATCGTATTGATCCTGTTGGTGCATGCGTAGGCGTAAAAGGAGCTCGTATTCATGGAATCGTTCGCGAACTTCGCAATGAAAATATCGACGTAATCAATTACACCACAAACGATGCATTGTTTATTCAACGCGCTATTCAACCCGCTGTAGTGAGTAAAATGGATATCGAAGGCAATACAGCCAACGTATTCCTTGAAAGCGATCAAGTTTCACTGGCCATCGGAAGAAGTGGTCATAATATTAAATTGGCGAGCAAACTTACCGGATACCAAATTGAAGTGTATCGCGTTAATGCCGTGGTTGAAGACGACGTAGATTTGGAAGAATTCTTGGATGAAATAGATGAATGGATCATCACTGAATTCAAACGCGTTGGCTTAGATACCGCTAAAGATGTTCTGCGTACTACAGTAGCAGATTTGCTTACTCGCACGGACTTAGAAGAAGAAACCATTTCGCAGGTACACCGTATTTTGCGTAAAGAATTTGACGAAGAATAATCAGGGTTTTACCCTAAAACAGGCGAAATCACAAGGCCTGTGGGAGGATTTTAATACAATCCTCCCAATTTCTTGGGATATCAGAAGGTTAATTTTAAATTTGAATTAAATTATGGCGGTATACCGTTTAGCAAAAGTAGCAAGTGAATTAAACCGAAGCACGTCGGCAATAGCAGAATTCCTTCAAGAAAAAGGACATGAAGTAGACGCGCGTCCCACCTCTAAAATAACAGAGGAACAATACAAGGAATGTCTGAAAGAATTTTCTGCGGATAAGGCAATGAAAGAGGAGGCCGATAAACTCAAAAGTCAAAAGCCACTCAGAACAACCCCTATTCCTCAAGTTTCCACCCCCGTAGCTCCGGAAATCGTGGTCCCCGAACCACCAAAACCCGCTCCAATTGTTGAAAAGGTACCCGAACCTACTCCCGTAGCAGAAATTCCAAGAGAAACAGAAAAAACCAATTCTGGTCTCAAAGTAATAGGTAAAATTGACCTTGAACCCAAGAAGAAAAAAACAGCTGAAGGAGTACCCACGGTAAAAACCGAAGTAGTCACTCCCAAAGTGGAAACACCTGTAAAAGAGGAAACAAAAACTGTAGAAGTGGCACAGCCAGTTCCTACACCAGAACCTAAAAAACCAGAGCTTCCAAAAGAAGAAATTAAATCCACTGAGAAGAACATCGAATCTGTTCCTGTAACGAAAACTCCCACAAAAGAGAATGCAGTGGAGCCCGTAAAGGCAAAAACTTCATCGCAGAAAATAAACAGCGATAAAGCAAATCAGGATAAAGCAAAAATCACAAAAGAACCCGAACCGCCTGTTGAGCCAGAGTACCTTGAAACAAAGAAAGAAATACTTTCCGGGCCAAAAGTACTGGGTAAAATCAACCTTCCTTCTGCAAAAGAAGGTAACAGCTCTTTAGCAAAAGAAGCGCGTAAGGATATGCAAGAAATTCGCAAAAAACGCAAACGCAAAGAGAAAGGCGTTGACGTGAAAGTTGCAGTTCAAGATACCATTAATCGCGATAATCGCAATAAAGAAAACAAGGATTCCAATAGCAGCGCAAATAAACCTGCAGCGAACAAAGGCCCTGTAAATCCAAATGCGGTAAAATCTAACGTGCGCAATACCATGAATAGAATGGGTAATGCAGGACGTAGAAATAACAATAAAGGTAAGAAACGTTACGAAGATCGTGAAGAACGTAATCGCCGTTTCGAAGAAGAAAGACGCCGTAAGGACGAGGAAAGTAAAATCTTAAAAGTTACCGAATTCTTGACCGCCAACGAACTTGCTAGTTTGATGAGCGTTCCTGTAACCGCAGTAATTTCTAAATGTTTTGCCCTCGGAATCATGGTATCTATTAACCAAAGACTTGATGCAGAAACCATTCAATTGGTGGCAAGCGACTATAATTACGATGTAACTTTCGTAGATGCTGAATCTACCATCGAAGCGGTAGATGACGAGGTAGATTCTGTAAATGACTTAAAACCACGCGCTCCTATTGTTACGGTAATGGGTCACGTAGACCATGGTAAAACTTCGCTCCTGGATTATATTCGTAACGAAAATGTAATTGCTGGAGAAGCCGGAGGTATAACCCAGCATATCGGAGCCTATGAGGTAACGTTAAAAGGAGGCAAGAAAATCACATTCTTAGATACACCGGGTCACGAAGCCTTTACTGCGATGCGTGCTCGTGGAGCCAAAGTAACGGATTTAGCCATCATAGTAATTGCAGCTGACGATTCAGTGATGCCTCAAACTAAGGAAGCCATTGCACACGCACAGGCTGCAGGCGTACCAATGGTTTTTGCATTTAACAAAATTGATAAAGACGGTGCTAATTCTGATAAAATACGTGAAGAATTGGCCCAGATGAATATCCTGGTTGAAGATTGGGGTGGAAAATTCCAAAGTCAAGAAATCAGTGCTAAAAAAGGATTAAACATCGATGAACTTCTCGAAAAAGTTTTGTTAGAAGCGGAATTGATGGATCTAAAAGCCAATCCCGATCGCCGGGCCAAAGGAACGGTTATCGAAGCTACTCAAGAAAAAGGCCGCGGTATCGTATGTACATTACTCATTCAAAACGGAACCCTCCGTGTGGGAGACCACATGGTAGCAGGTGCTCAATACGCTAAAGTACGTGCCATGTTCAATGAAAGAGGTACCCGCATCGATGAAGCACCACCAGCAACACCCGTTAAAATCCTAGGATTTTCGGATGCTCCAACCTCAGGAGATTTATTCGCAGTAATGGAGAATGAAGACGAAGCAAAATCATTAGCAAATAAAC
>CBFHGY010000013.1:0-37572 GCA_965655465.1 Bacteroidia bacterium
AGTTAAGAATAGAAAAACCCGCATCCGCAAAAATATAGGGTTCAAGCCGCAGATATGCATTTTTTCCAAATCCGTTCAAAAGCTTCCCCCAATGCCATTCAATATTTGTGGAAATGCCAGAAGGGCTTCGGAAAAATGCCATAATGGTATCTTGATTGAGCGCTTGCATACCCAAAGCTCTCCCGTGGTAACCCCTCAGGTTCAGTCCGCCGGCCAGATGCAGGAACTGATTGTGATTGCGGGCAAAGGGGTCGGCTTGCAGCAGGTTGAGTTTTCCATAATTGATGCTTGCGATATCGCGCATCAGCGCATTTTCAAAAGCGGTTTCGGGATTGGCGGCGGCGGCGTAAAGGGCAGATTCAGGTGCGGGCGTATTTCCCCCACCATATTGTGCAAAAATCCTCGATTTTATTTGCGATTTTCCTACTTTTTGGTGGTGCTTCCATTCGGCAAAAATCCATCCAAATTGGGAGGTACTCCAGGGAGATGCAAGTCGGGTATCAATGCGAAGAATACCATGGTTTCCCCAAGCAGAATAATGTATTTTCCAATATACATTCATGGTAATATTGGATTGCGGATTCCATAAGTTGCGTTCGGGAATGTAACCCGCAAAACGCGCATCAAATTGATGTTTGCTTTTTGGATTCTCTGGATTGAACTCCTCAAATGAGGTATTTCGAATTCCTTGTAAATGCTTGCCAAAAATCCCAAATTCATGGTTTCCAATTGTCATGTTCCAACCTAAAACTCCTAATATACGTTCTTGGGTGCTTATGAAATCTAGGAAATAGCGACCGCCTTTGCGAACATCATGGTGGTAGTGGCCCCAGGCATTCAGATTTTGTGTCGGCAGTTGAATGGGCAGATTTCGATCTGTTTGGCTTCCTAATTGATGTAAAATACGAATATCAAATACATGGCGGCGATCGGCATATTGCCCGTCGCTCGCTATTCCGAGCTGAAATCCATTGGCCGCATTGAAGCGTAATGCAGGCCGCAAGCGCAGGGAATAGGGATTGAGATAGGCGGTGGAAGGAGGATTTCCCCAATCGATGCTTGTGTGGATGCGGTTTTTCCACACATTGTCGGGCTGATATATATCGGTAAGTAAGGGCAGGTAAATCTGTTCGATTTCTTGGTTTTGGTTTACGGGCAAATTAAAGGAATACGTGGTATTTAGGTTGCCCCAAGAGTGCCAAACAGGCAGATTGATACTTTCGGGATGTTGGAATTGGGTGCTTGGAATATTAATACGGAGGGTTTGAATTTGCTTGTTTTGGGTGTTTTTTAGGATAAAAATTAGTCTGACAGGCATAATGAGATTGCCTTTTCTTTGGATTTGAATGTCGTAACTGCCGTCATTATTTCTACACACTTTTTGAATGTTGTAATCGATGTAATCCTTGGATTCAAGCCATTGATCAAAGAATTTATTGAGATCGGTTTGGGTGAATTCTATAACCGATTGTCGGAAATCTTCCGTATACGGATGTGTGAATTTCCATTTTTTAACATAGTGTTTGAGGGACCCAAAAAAGAGGGAATCTCCTAAAAAATATTGCAAAGCATGCAGCATGCTGGCGGTTTTAACATAAACATGGTGGTAGCCACCCCCCTGTCCGGTTGCGTTGCCAAATTCGTTGCTATGGGTATTGAGTGCTGCGTCTTTAGCGTCGATGGCGTCATGTACATAAGGAGCGAGGAAGCGGTTGAATTCAGCATTGGGTTCATCTCCTAAATACATTAATGCCAAGGCATTGATGTATTGGGTAAAACCTTCATCGAGTAAAGATCGATAAGTTTCGTTGCTTCCCAACATGGCCTGAAACCAGTTGTGTCCGACTTCATGGGCGATAAGGTTTTTGTGGGAAGGGTAATTTCCGCCACAGAGTGCCAACATTGGATATTCCATGCCGTCTGCGGCATCGGCAACCACAATTTTAGGATAGTCGTAGGACCCTAATAATTGGCTGTAAAATTGAATGATTTTAGCCACATATTTGGGTGTTTCTTGCCATTTGGCGGCGTTGTTTTCTTGTACAATTGCGATGCAACGAACACCGTTCTGTTGCACTTCCCCCAAGCGGTAACTTGGGTCGGCCGTCCATGCAATATCATGTACATTGGTGGCATGAAATTTCCAAGTTTTTAGTTTTTGAGAATGGGGAATTGGAGTGCTTGGGGTGGAGCCGATGGGGGTATTTTGAAAGTTACGGATATCGAGTTTTTTACGGAGGGAATCGGGCAAAACGGTGGCTTCGTTTTGAAGGGTACCGGTAGCCTCTACGATATAGTGTTCGGGAAGTGAAAGGGCCAAGTCGTAGGAGCCAAATTCCCCATAAAATTCCCGTTCTAAGTGCTGGTCCGTTTCCCAAGAAAATTTAGCGTCATAGACACAGATGCGTGGATACCAATGTACGCCGTTGAAATGCTTGAGCCCATGATGGTCATATACCTTCATGCGTCGGCGGATACTTCCTCGGTCGAAATAAGTGGTAAATTCGATATTAAATATAGCTGAATCACCGGGTTGAATCACATTGGGTAGGTCCAACTTCATAATAGTATGGTCGATTACATACGATATAGCGATGTCATTTACTTGGACTTGGTGAATTTGTGTTCCGAGTCCTTGGGACTCATAGGGTCCTAATTTGGTTGGAATTTTATTAGTTTGATAGCGTTTTTGGGCAAGGGAATTTTTAATAGTGGCATTTTGGTAAAGGTGAAAAAAGGCTTGTTTGAGGGGGAAGGGACTGTTATTGTGGTAAGTTAGTTGGAGGCTGCCCCTAATGTTTTCGGCGGAGTCATTCAGTGTGGCTTGGATTCGGTAATTGACGTCTTGTTGCCAGTAATCTGGTTTTGGGGAATTGTTTTTCCAGTAATGGGGATTGTCTGAACTGCGGTATGGATAGGAATGTGAAGGGGTGGTTTGGGCTAGAGAAACGTTTCCCTTGAGAAGACAAAGGGCAGCGAGGCAGAACAATCGGAACATGCTTGCAAGTTATAAAATTTGTTCATGACAAAAGGAATGCGGACTTTTGTTGTATGACGGAAACTTGGTCATACCGAAGGGATTATGCGGAAATAGACGCATTGGTGTATTCCTTGAAGCACGATGGGCTGCTGCACAGTCTTGTTTTTGATTCGCCTTCTCGGGTTTGCGAGCATCAGATTGGCGATAAAAAAGGGCTTGATAAAAAAGGCAGGATGGTGGTATGGGATCGCAATTTTTCTTTAGTTCCAGAAGCTTTTTTGAGTTCGGAGCCGCCGGAAATTGAAATTGATACCAAAGTATTGATTGATGAAGGGTTGTATTTGTGTTATAAAGGGAAAAACCGCCAGCACCTGTTTCAGTCCGTTTATTTGGAGGCGCAAAAAGTGGCGGAAGACAAACCCAATACCGTATTTTTTTGGTGGTGTAGCAATACTTTATATGTTGTGTTATTCAAGAAACAGCAACTTCAATTTGCCAATGTTTTTGATGTGGGGAGCGCTTCGGAAGTGGCGTATTTTATTCTTGCGGCAACCCAAGAATGCGGCATGCACCAAGAAGCATTTAGTTTGGTAGGAGACGCGGAATCAGATAATTTACAACTCATGGATGCAGAAATGGAGAAGTTGGGACTCCAAATCATTGCGGTAAATCGGAGTGATTTGTATCCGGGATATTTTAATTCTCCCAAGCAAATTTTGTCGGGCTATTTATATCACATGCCACAATGCGCATTACCGGAGGAGTATTAGCGGGTTTGGCATATCCGCCGGGATTTTCAGACCATGTACGTCCTACAACGGATCGGGTTCGAGAGAGTTTGATGAATAGTTTGAATCATCAATACGAATTGGAAGACATGGTGGTTTTGGATTTGTTTAGTGGTTCTGGTATAATGGCGGGGGAATTTTTGAGTTATGGCGCAAAGCGGGTGGTTTCGGTGGATCGCGATTTTCGCAATTATTCGTATCAGAAAAAATTGCAAAAATCGCAAGAGGGACTGCGGAATTGGGAAATTTACAAACGAGATGTTTTTGTATTTCTTGGGGGAAATTCGGAACGCTTTGATCTGATTTTCGCTGATCCGCCTTATGATTTGCAAAATTTACATGTATTTCCCGAACGGGTTTTACCTCATTTGAAGCCAGGAGGAATTCTGATATTTGAGCATCAGCCACAATTGATATTGCAAGCTTCGGCAGATATGAAAAAGGAATACGGTAGCACGACAATGAGTATCTTCGTGGCTAAATAAGGAAAATATGAGTAAACGAATCGCAGTTTTTGCAGGCACTTTTGATCCGGTCACGATGGGGCATGTCGATGTTATTCGCCGTGCGGCACCTTTGTTTGACGAATTGATCATTGCGATTGGGAAAAATACGGCGAAAAAGACTTTATTTCCTTTAGAACAGCGAAGCGAATGGTTGCGGGAAACGTTTAAAGATTTGAACAATGTGCGTATAGCACATTATGAAGGATTGACGGTTTCTTTTTGTGAGTCGGTAGGTGCCAGGTATTTATTGAGGGGTTTGCGCAACGGAACAGATTTTGATTACGAGGCGCATATTGCGCAGTTAAATAAGAGTTTGGATACGCGTGTGGAAACGGTTTTTATGATGACATCACCGGAGTATAGCTTTATCAGCAGCACCTTGGTCCGTGACTTGATTATGCACAAAGGAAACTTTCAGAAATATGTTCCGGTGGCAGTGGAAGTGAATCATTAGGGCTTTACTCTCCAGCACTCTCCGCAACATGCGCCAATCCCATCTTCACGATATCGTGAATACTCGCATAAGATTTAAAATCATCCGAATCGTACCAGCTTAAATCGGCAAACTTTACTTCCGTTATGCCTTCTTCCTCTTGGGGCTTGAGCACTACATCTGCTTGACAATTCATTTTATACCAATGGGTTTCTTTGAGTAAAACCACCTCTTCCTCGATATATGCATGATAGGTTTCTCCTATTTTGTCGGATATATTGATACGATTGATGCCGGTTTCTTCCATTACCTCGCGCAATGCCGCCGCACGCTGGTCTTCGTGCTTTTCAATTTTGCCCTTAGGCAAATCCCATATCCCGTTGCGATAAATGCTTAATAACTGACCTTCCTTATTGAAAACCAAACCGCCAGCCGCTTGAATTACCGTGTAATTATCCGTAAACTGTTGGAAGGTTTCCTTCGGTTCGGGACACATTAATCCAAACGTCATGGCTTTCCCGAAAGAATCGTTTTTCATCAGAATATTGAAACTCTTCTGAAGTTCATCGTCGCCAATGTAATATAAATTGGGTATGCCTTTTAATGTTTGGGGAGAATCGGTAATGATGATTGACCCTTCATTAAAGTAGATTTTGTAAGTTTGCGGCTCCATGTCACACGAAAGTGCAAAATTAGCAAAATTTCTTTTGGAAATAAAGGCGGTGAAATTATCACCGAAGGAACCATTTACTTGGACATCAGGCATTAAATCACCTATTTACTGCGACAATCGGATGGTTTTATCGTATCCGGAAGTACGTCAATTCGTGGCTAAGGCCTTAGCCCAAAGGATAGCCGAGGATTTTCCTCAAGCAAATCGCATCGCGGGAATCGCCACTGCGGGCATCGCCCACGGCGTTTTAGCCGCTGAAGAATTGAACATGTCGTATTGTTATGTTCGACCTGAGCCCAAAAAGCATGGACTAAAGAACCAAGTTGAAGGTTTTATGGAGGCCGGAGATCGCGTAGTTTTAGTGGAAGATCTTATTTCTACAGGAAAAAGTTCTCTGCAAGCTGTCGATGGAGTGCGCAACGAAGGCGCGGAAGTGGTAGGGTTGGTGGCGCTATTTACCTACGGTTTTGAGTCTGCAAAGCAGCGGTTTGCAGCACAAGGCATTCCGGTATTCACACTTTCGAATTTCGATACCTTATGTGAAGTTGCCGCGGATGAAGGCTATATTTCCCCCGAAGAATTGGAGGATGTAAAACGTTTTGCGACCGATCCCGAATCTTGGGGAGCTGACAAATAATTCCTTACTTTGGGTTGCTTTTGAAAGCGTTAAATCTATTAATGACTGGCTTCAAGCGGAATGATAATGGCTTTTTTGGGGAAATGTAACTCTCTGATAAAAAATTCATGATGAAAACAAGAGAAGAAACCGCTTTAGACACGTTAAAAGAAGCCTTCGCGATAAAGGCAGATCCGGATAAAGGAATCGGCATGTCGAAATACATGCGGAATTTGTTTCCTTTTGTGGGAATCAATTCCCCAGATAGAAAAGAAATAAGTGCTCAATTGCGCAGGGTATACAAACCCCAAAATGCTTCGGAATTAAAAAATTGGGTTGATTTGTTGTGGGAAATGCCCGAAAGGGAGTACCAATATGTAGGCATGGACTACCTGCAACGCGATGTGAAGTTGTTAGAACCGGAAGATATTCTATGGTTTGAAAAGGTCATTACGCGAAAAAGTTGGTGGGATACCGTGGATTTGGTGAGTGGCAATTATTTGGGAAAATTCCTAAAACTTCATCCACAATTATTTGCGGAAACGATAACACGCTTTTCACAAAATGACAACATGTGGATCAATCGAGCGGCTATTATTTGTCAATTAACCTATAAACAATCAACGGATACTGCACGTTTAGAATTGGCCATTCTTCCTCATATAACATCAAAAGAGTTTTTTCTGCAAAAGGCCATTGGGTGGGCACTGCGGCAGTATGCGCGTTCAGATGCGCAATGGGTATTGCAATTTGTGGCACAACACGATTTGAAGCCCTTATCACGCCGAGAGGCTCTAAAGCACCTGAAGGACAAAACGCAATGAGTATGTTGATTATCGAATATTACTATTGATTCAACCGCTTTTTATGCGGTTTAGGGGTTTAAACCCGTCGGTTTAGCCGTAACTTTTTGTTATATTTGATGCTGATTTATGAAAGTAAAATTGACTTTAGCGGCAGCATTAATCCTAGGGATGGCAAGTTGTGATATTCTAAAACAAAATGCCACAAAGATGGCAACCGAAACCTTAATACAAGCCACAAACGGCACTGTAGAAGTGAAGAAACCTACTTTGACTTCAGATGAAGCCGCCAGCGGATTGAAAGGAGCATTGATTCAAGGAATATTAAACGGTACAGGTCGTTTAGGTCAAGTTGGTGCGTTCGCACAGAATCCAAGTTTGAAGATTCCTCTTCCCCCAGAAGTACAAAAAATAGAGCAAAAAATCCGCGATAATCGCATGTTGAATGCCTTGATTGCTCCGGAGTTGGATAAAGTAGTTGCTGCAATGAATGAGGGTGCAGAAAACAGCATGAAACAAGCAATGCCGATTTTTCAAAAATCAGTAACGGAAATGTCGTTTAATGACGCCATGGGTATTCTTACTAGGGGTCAGGGAGCGGCGACCGAATACTTACAAAACACGACTGAGAGTTCATTGCAGGCGGCCTTCAAACCAGAAGTTCAGAAGGCTTTGGATGGCGTTTCTCTGTCGAAAATATGGGAGCCCACTGTTGCGAAAATCAATAAAAATAAAATGCTCTTAGGTATGGACAAAGACATTCAAACGGATTTGAATCAGTATGTAACCGAAAAAGCTACTGGAGCTTTGTTTGGTGAAATTCGTCAAGAAGAAAATAAAATACGTAAAGATCCAGCTTTGAGAAGTACGGAAGCATTGAAAAAAGCATTTGATTACGCTGATTCCATCTTGGAGAAGTAAATATAAATTGTGCTGTGCTTCGGAAATCGCTTGTATTCATACTGTTTTACTTCTTAATTGTAAGGGTACAGGGGCAGGCTGAAGAAGCATTAAAAAAACGTATTAATTGGCGTGTAGAGACGGATAATTTTCGAGAAGCTCTAGAGTCTTTTGAAACCTTAACCGGTATATTTTTTCAATACGATTCCAAGCTAACTCCCCCCAAACGTCTTTTTAAATATGCCGTTCGCAACCAAATTGCAGCTGACGCATTACGTGAATTTCTGCACCGTTATGGCTTGGAATTTTCATTGGTAATGGATCAATCGATTGTATTGAAACCTTGGAAACCTATTGATAATTCCATGCGAATTTCAGGCAGTTTAACCAATGGAATTACGGGAGAGCGAATAATTGGTGCAAGTATATTCTTAGAAAAAATAGGAAGAATTGTTTATAGCAACAGTCAGGGTATTTTTCATATTCAGAGTGAAGATTCCAATGCAATTTTAGGTATTTATTACTCGGGTTTTCAACCCTTATTTGATACATTCTCGGGAAAAAGTAAAACCATATATCGGTCGTATATCATGATGCCCGAGGTGGATCGAATAGAGGCAGCAGAAGTTAAAGTTAAACGACAAACAGATTTACCACGAAGTGAGGAGGGATGGTCGGATCGGGTATCAATGAGTGGATCTCAATTGGAGCGTTTCCCGCATTTTTTCGGAGAAGTGGATATTTTACGTGCATTTTCGGCTACCCCGGGGGTGGTTTCTGGAAGCGAAGGGGTATTTGGTATGTATGTACGGGGAGGGGCTGCCGATCAGAATTTAGTTCTTCTAGATGATGTACCCATATACAATGCCTATCATATGTACGGATTGTTTGGTATTTTTAACGGCGACATCATTAAAAATGCGCAGTTTTATCGGGGAACTTTTCCTGCGAATCACGGAGGTCGCCTGAGCAGCGTAATTCAAGTAGATACCAAGGAGGGAGACCCTAATCAGTTTCAAGGAAGTCTTAATGCGGGTTTGTTAACCAGTCGCGTGTTTTTAACAGGACCCTTATTTTCGGATAAAACCTCGTTTATGGTGGCAGCAAGGCGCAGTGTTTTTGATTTTTTGGTGGCGCCAATTGTGGAAAGTACCAATTTGGGCAGTGGGGATGTAATCAATCGATATAATTTTTGGGATATCAACGCGAAAATCACCCACCGTTTTTCAGATAGAAGTCGACTTACCTTAATGGGATATTCAGGTCAGGATTATGCAGGTTTGATAGATCAGCAGATTTATCGAGAGGGCAACAAGCGCATTTTGGAGCGTGCGGAAGATGTATCGCGCTGGGGAAATGATGTAGCATCCTTGAAATGGAATTGGTCGAGCGGAACGGGAACCACACTTATATTGAAATCGTATTATACGTCTTATAGATTTGAACATGATCGAAAGTATCGGAATGATGTGTATTTAGATGCGCGTTTGGATCAGCAAGAAATTTCGAATTATGAGGTTTCCAATGGTATTTACGACGTAGAAACGGCGTTCGAATGGGGTGAGCAATGGAGTCCGCGCTTGAAGTCTATCATTGGGTTAGGATACACGTATCACAGTTTTCGTCCAAATCGTCGCGAATTGGTTTCTAGTAACGATAGTTTAGAAACCGAATTTGTTTTTAGCGATGAACGCATAAATACGCCTGAAATCAACGGATTTGCAAAATTGGAATTTTCTGGAGGCTCTTGGGGGCATTACGATTTAGGAATGCGAACGGTGTATTATAGTTTGGGATTGGGACAATATTATGTATTGCCGGAGCCGCGATTCAATGCCCGTTGGCAATTGGGAAATCGGGCTTGGTTGAAGGCAAGTGTATCTCAAAATCGGCAGTTTTTTCATCAATTGAACAATTTGAGCATGGGTTTGCCGTCGGATTTATGGGTTCCTTCAACGGCAAAGTTTAAGCCTGCACAATCGAGGCAGCGTTCTTTGGGATTTACGTATTCCATCAATCGCAATTGGCAGTGGCAGGTGGAGGGTTTTCAACGTGATTTCCGGGATATTTTGGAATATTCCGAATCGGCCGTCTATATCACTTCTAATCGAAATTGGGAAAGTTCAGTTACCTCCGGAACAGGTGAAGTTTCAGGGGTAGAAATGCAATTTCAAGGGAATGGGGCAGGATGGTCTGGGTTGTTTTCGTATACCTGGATGCGCAATATGCGCCAATTTAAGCATTTGAATGAAGGCGAAATTTTCCCATCTAGATACGACCGTCGGCATAATATTTACTTGACCTTGTTTTATAAAATCAGTCGAAAATGGTCTTTTAGTGGCAGTTGGATGTATAATTCGGGCTTTGCATATTCAAGGCCTTTGGGCATTGTACCATCGCCAACGGCGAGCGACCCGGCACAGGATGTATATTTATATGGCGCACGGAATAATCTAAGAGCGCTGGACAATCACCGCTTGGATTTTTCGTTTACCTACGAAACAAAACCCACTGAAAAAAGAAAGAGTCGATGGGTGTTTGGGGTATATAATGCATATAACCGTTTGAATCCGTTTTACATCAATCTAGGACTTGGAGAGGGCGGAAAACGCAGTTTGTATCAGGTAAGTTTATTGCCTATTTTGCCATTTGTTAATTATCAAATCGATTTTTGATGGGGCGTTGGCGGCTATATATAATGTTTTTTTTCGGGGGAATTTTAAATTCCTGTGTAAAGGAAATTCCGGCTGACGATACGGGATTGCGACCTGAGGCATATTATTTGAATTCGTTTTTATGCTCGGATAGCCAGGCAAGAGTTCAGTTGGGTTTGGTTTCGGGAATTGATGAGGGGTATCGCTATGTTACTGATGCCGAGGTGGTATTAATTTCTAAAGGAAATCGGTATCCTATGACGTATATACGAGAGGGTTGGTATGTCTCGTCAATTTTTAAAGTTCTTGCGAATGATAGCTTGCAGGTTGAAGTGGTTCACGGGAATAAGGGATTTACACGGAATCTACGTACTCCAAGTCGCGTGCAAATTAAGTCGGTACAGCGGTATCCAGTCGTGGTGAGTTTTCTAGGTCGCACAGACGGTTTTAGACTGCGATTTCAGGATAGTGCCTATATGGACAATTTTTATCGTTTGTGGGTGGAGGAGCGCTATTGGTTGTACGACAGAGCTGAGGATGGGAGTATAGTAGATAGTGTTTTGAAACAGAGAAAGTTGCCGATTTCTGGAACGGAAATTTCATTTTTACGAAATCCCTACAATGTATATTCGAGTCGGGAATTGTTGTTTAACGACGTAACTTTTAATGGTTTGAATACTGTTTTGGAGTTTTACCGTACTTTGGGATTTTCGAAAGACGAGCGAAGGGTTTCGTATCGGATAGTCTTAGAAAATCTACATCCCGATTTATATTCATATTATAACGATCGAAATGCCCATTTGTGGCAACAGGGCAGCATTACACAACAACCCACAAAAGTGGTAGGTAATATCGATGGGGTTTACGGAATATTTGGGTTATATCAGGTATCAGAGTTTGTGGTAGATTGAACGTGATGGTTCTTTAGAAATTGTATGGTTTGTGCGATGAGGGTGATCTTGACTTTGATCGCTTTCGGGTTTAATTCCAAAGCACCTGGTGGTATAATTAATTATGGGCATTGACTTACATCAAAACCTTAACGGTAATGTGAAAACACGTATCCGTTTGTACCGGTTAAATCCATTACCTAACAAAACTGTTGATATTATTGTGTTTGAATTTCAGGTGTTGCCGTGAAAATAGTGTTTAAATTACCTTCAACTCAACTTCTTCAATACGGGCACCATCGATTTTGGTGATGTGGAATTCATGGTTTTCGAAGCGCAAAACTTCGTTTAATTCAGGGATTCGTTCTGCACAGTAAATAATATAACCACCCAAAGTAGTGTAATCACCCTCTTTTAAATTAAAGCTGTATTTTTCGTTTAAATAATCCAACTCTAAACGGGCGGCGAAGCGGTAATGATTCTCCGCAAGCTGAAGCTCGAAGGCATCTTCCGTATCGAATTCGTCTTTGATTTCCCCAAAGATTTCTTCGACTAAATCTTCAACAGTGGCAATACCCGCAGTACCGCCAAATTCGTCTACCACAACAGCCAGACTTTTGC
The DNA here is from genome assembly GCA_965655465.1 of Bacteroidia bacterium. GTDB lineage: Bacteria > Bacteroidota > Bacteroidia > NS11-12g > UBA955 > VMCP01. The sequence continues at coordinate 11,865 of CBFHGY010000013.1, forward strand.
GTTCGTGGATGAATCGACGTAGTAGCTGTTGTGCTTCTGTGTTTTCGCCTGTTATAATTACGGGATGCAGGATTTCATGTAATTTTTCCGGCTGATGGAAGAGGTCGCTGTGGTGCACGAAACCGATAATATTGTCAATGGTATCCTTATAAATCAGAATGCGTGAAAGCGAAGTTTCAATAAATGTTTCGGTAAGTTCAGCAACGGAGGTATGTATTTCCAATCCCACTAATTCAGTTCGAGGAACCATAATTTCACGAACATCTACCTCTGAGAATTCTAAGGCATTTCGGAATGCTTCTGTATCGATTTCTTGCGCATCGAGGTCCTTGGAACTCTCGATACTGGAAATGAATTCATCCAAATCGACCTTCGAAAATACTTTAGTTTGGGTACTATTGTCGGATTGTGTGAATAGCGAAAGCAAGGTAGTAGAAGCCCCTTTGGTGAAGGAGATCAAGGGCCAAAGAAGTATTTGCGCGATTCGGAAAGGCAATACGAATACAAAAAGGAGTGAATCTGCTTGCAAACGGAAAATAGTTTTAGGTATATATTCTGCGGTGATTAAAACAATTACTGTACTGCTAATCGTTGTTAAAATGAAATTCGCCAGTGCATTGCTCACAATAAAAGACAGGTAATACTGTAAAATATCGCCCATTGCGATACCGTAAATTACCAGCGCTAAATTCGTGGCAACCAAAACGGTAGAGATAAATTCATTGGGTTCTTTAATGTATTTAGCCACCCATTTCCCTCCGAAAACACCCTGTTTGCTGCGCAATTCGATACGAAGTTTGTTGGCGGAAATGAAGGCAATTTCCATACCCGAAAAGAATCCAATAGTGGTCAAACAAAGAACCACAAGGACCCATGAACTAAGGGTAGGGTTGCTGGCACTAATATTTAATAGATATACCGGGAGGGGGTCAGCCATATTTATTCGAAGATACAAAATTAACGTATTTATTTATCGATTTTTGCGTTATTCGCAAATTTCAAGGAAATCCCCTTGGTAGGCGGTAATTTTGCGTTATGAATAAACCGAGTCGCGTTGGAATTATTGGAGGTGGACAATTAGGAATGATGCTTTTACAAGAGGCACAGCAGCATAATCCGAGCATTCATTATACTATTTTGGAAGCCCAAGAAGACTGTCCTGCCCGACCTTTTGCAAATGGGTTTATTCAAGGAAAACTCACTGATGCTAAGGCAATAGAAGCATTAGCAGCCGTTTCCGATGTAATAACTTGGGAAATTGAACATATTGATGTGGATACCCTTATTGCACTAGAAGCCAAGGGTAAAAAGGTTATTCCCAAGCCATCTGTGCTTAAAATGATTCAAGATAAAGGAGCACAAAAACAGTATTTTACAGCGCACCAAATTCCTACTGCTCCCTATCAATTGCCAGAGGATTCGCAAGAGCTAGATTTAAACGAATTTCCAGGCGAAAAAGTAGTGCTTAAATCAAGAACGGGTGGTTATGACGGAAAGGGCGTTACAATACTTACCAAGTCGAGTTTAAAGGCACACGGATCTCCTTTCGAAGGCGCGATTTTGATTGAAGAATTTGCGGAAAACGTAAAAGAATTGGCCATTATTGTTGCTGTTGATACTTTGGGAAATAGGGGTGCTTTCCCAGCTATAGATATGTATTTCAACCCCCAAAGTAACTTGGTTGAATTTCTTTACAGCCCGTCTTTGTTATCGGGGGAAATCGTAGAACGTGCATCGCAAATAGCACAAGAAGTAGTGGCTTCATTCAATTCACCCGGATTGTTTGCGGTAGAAATGTTTCTAACCGAAAACAAGGAACTTTGGGTAAACGAAATTGCACCCAGGCCTCATAATAGCGGACACCACAGCATAGAAGGATTTGAAACGAGTCAGTTCGCGCAATTGAATCGCATTTTGTTGGGTGAAGAATTGGGTCCCATGGGTTTAAAACGGAGTTCAGCAATGTTGAACTTGGTAGGTCCTGATGAATTTTCCGGTACCTATACACTGGAGGATCAGGATTTTTGGGATTCCCAAGAAGATGTTTTTGTTCACATGTATGGAAAGACGGAAACGCGTCCGAATCGGAAATTAGGACATGTTACGGTTTTAGCAGACAATATGGAAGGACTGCTGCAAAAGGCGCAATGGGTGAAAGAAAAGATGCGGATTATACCGTCATGATTTCTTTTTCCTTATCGGCTAGCAAATCCTCGGTTTTTTTAATATAACCGTCGATCATTTTTTGCACACGGTCCTCACCGATACTCATTTCATCTTCACTAACGCCTTCGGATTTAAGTTTGCGAATTCTTTCGTTGGCATCCTTACGCAAGTTACGGATACCTACTTTGGAGCTTTCGGATTCAGCCTTGGCTCTTTTGGCCAATTCTTTCCGGCGTTCTTCGGTAACGGGAGGCAAGCTGATACGAATTTGTTCGCCATCGTTTTGAGGGGCAAATCCTAAATTGCTATTGATGATTGCCGTTTCAATGGCGCGAATGAGGCTTTTATCCCAGGGCTGAATTAATATCGTACGTGCATCAGGAGTATTTACGTTAGCGGCTTGATTGATGGCAGTAGAGGCGCCATAATAGTCCACAAATACACCTTCCAACATATCCGGAGTGGCTTTGCCAGCTCGGATGCGATTGAATTCGGCAGTGGTATGGATTAGGTTTTTCTCGAGTTGATTTTTTAGTTGATCAATAATTTCGTTAACGCTGCTCATGCTTGCAAAAATATGATTTTTGGTGGATTTATTTAATTAAGGCATTAATAGGCGCGCTCTTTGCGGCCTTCGTAGAAGTAGACAAAACTGCGGTTGGCCACAGCCGTTCCTCCTGGTGTTGGATAATCACCGGTAAAATACCAATCGCCCAAGTCGTTCGGACACGCTTTATGCAAATTGTCGACCGTTTGAAAAAGCATATCAAATTCGAAACGTACGTTCGCGGGCCTCACCATTTCGGCGATCTTTTTGGAAATATCATCATCGGTAAGATTGGCATACAAATCTTTTACAACATTTCGCTGTTCTGGATGGGGCTTTTGGAGTTCGAGCAATGCCTGCTGATAAATTTCCCCCAGAATAGATTCATTCCCACGCTCTTGGTGCACGGCAACAGCGGCGCGGAACGCGGCAAATTCTCCGAGGCGACTCATATCGATACCGTAACAATCGGGGTAACGAATTTGGGGTGCGGAGCTTACCAAAATGATGCGTTTGGGTTCGAGTCGATCGAGTAAACGTAAAATACTGGTTTTAAGGGTGGTGCCACGAACCACAGAATCGTCCATAACTACAAGCGTATCTTTCCAAGATTTAACCACCCCGTAAGTAATGTCATATACATGGGTAACAAGGTCTTCTCGGTCGTTGTCGTTGGTAATGAACGTACGCATTTTAACGTCTTTTACCAAGATTTTTTCGCGTCGGGGCCTCCAACTCAGGATTTCATCAACTTTTTCAGGATTTTTACTGATATCGAGACCTTTTAGAGCTTCGGCTTGAATTTTAAGTCGAATTTCGTGAATTCCGTCGATCAATCCATAAAAACTGGTAGAGGCCGTATTGGGCACGTAGCTAAAAACGGTATCGGGCAAGTTGTTGGAGAGTCGTTCCATCACTGGCCGTGCCAGTAAACGGCCCAATTCTTTGCGTTCGGCGTAGATGGATTGGTCGTTACCGCGCGAAAAATAAATGCGTTCGAACGAACAGCTTTTGCGTTCTGTGGGCTCGATGATGGGTTCGATGGAGTAGCTTGCATCTGCTTTGGAAATCAAAGCGCTTCCTGGGGGAATTTCGTGAACGTCTTCCGGGTAAATGTTAAAGGCCATTTGGATAGCAGCGCGTTCACTTGCAACTACGACTACTTCGTCATCCACATAATAATGTGAAGGGCGAATACCCGCGGGATCTCGGATGATAAAAGCGTCGCCATGACCTAATAATCCGATCATGTTGAAACCACCGTCGATGCTTTTGAAACTCTTTTTTAAAATTTTTGGGATGGAAATTTCAGATTTTATTTTTTCCGTAATTTCTACGTTGCTGTATCCTTGAGATTTTAATATGGAGAATAAACGTTGATTTTCTTCATCGATAAAATGTCCGATTTTTTCTAACATCAATACGTTATCGCTCTTTTCTTTTGGTTGTTGTCCGAGGGCAATGAGCTGTTGGAATAGTTCTTCTGTATTGGTGATGTTGTAATTTCCGGCGAGCATTAAATTACGTGCCATCCAGTTGTTTTGACGCAAGAAGGGATGGATGTTTTCGATCGAATTTCCGCCGTATGTACCGTAACGAAGGTGTCCTAAAAGGAGTTCACCGGCATAGGGATAGTGTTTTTTGAGGTAATCGAGGTCTTCGCGATGTTCTTCGGGTATGTCGTTTAAGGCTTTAAAAACTTCCTCAAAAATATCACCGAGTGCGGTTTTCGATGCACTGCGTTGTCGAGCGAGGTATCGATCTCCGTATTCCGGATTCATTTTTACAACGCCAATTCCGGCGCCATCTTGACCTCGGTTAAGCTGTTTGGTCATCATAAACTGCAGTTTATGCAGGCCGTACCAATAGGAACCATATTTTTCCTTGAAATAGGATAAGGGTTTGCGAAGTCTGATGAAGGCGACTCCACATTCGTGCTTTATTGCGTCACTCATTCGGTTATGCAAAATTAGAAATTCGAAGCGTAAAAGCGGTACGGAAAATCATTTTTAGCAAATTACCTACATTTGCTCTGCAATAAACGCCAAAAATATGTCTGTAAAAATGCCTTTTAACCTGCAAAAATGGATTGATGAGAACCGTCATTTGTTAAAACCGCCTGTTGCGAATAAAAATTTATGTCCGGAAGGAACCGACTTTATTGTTATGATTGTTGGGGGGCCGAATTCGCGTAAAGATTTCCATTACAACGAAACGGAAGAATTATTTTATCAGTTGGAGGGAAATATCACGGTCAACATACAAGAAGATGGAATAAAGAAAGCCATACATTTAGGTCCAGGAGATATGTTTTTGTTACCACCCAAGGTTCCTCATTCCCCAGGAAGAACGGAAGGCAGTATTGGGTTGGTTATTGAACGAGTTCGTGAAGGGAAAGGATTTACAGATGGATTGTTATGGTTTTGTGAAAATTGCAATCACAAATTACACGAGGCCTATTTTGAACTCAAGAATATTGAAACCGATTTCATCTCCCATTTTAATACCTTTTATGACTCTGAAGATTTGAGGACATGTAAGTCGTGTGGAACGGTAATGAAGCGACCCAATTAATAAAAGATGTACGAATTTCATGGCGATAAAAAGCGGTACTTTGATATGACGTACCGTGTTACGGAAGAACATATCATTCCGTTTATTGAGGAAACCATGCCAATAGTAGCGGGCATGCGAGTTTTGGAAATTGGATGCGGAGAAGCTGGTGCGTTGAAGGCGTTTTTAGATCGTGGTTGTATTTGCACCGGCATTGAGTTGGAAGAGAGCAGGATGATTTTGGCACAGGAATTTTTGGCTGTGGAATGTTCGGAGGGTCGGGTTGATTTCTTAAATCGGGATATATATAAGGTAGAACCTGAGCGGGACTTAGGGACTTTATACGACTTAGTGATTTTGAAAGATGTGATTGAGCACATTCCAGACCAAGCGCGATTTATGCCGCAGTTGTTGCGATTTTTGAAAGAGGGCGGTAAGGTATTTTTTGCATTTCCACCTTGGATGATGCCGTATGGGGGGCACCAGCAGGTATTGCCGGGCAAATGGGCTTCGAAATTGCCCTATACGCATTTGTTACCGGGTGGTTTGTATCCAGGTTTATTGCGTTTATTGGGGACGAATGATTCCGGTATTGCAACGATGGAGGAAATCCGAAGCACGGGTATAAGCATTGAGCGTTTTGAGCGTATTGCTAAGAATACCGGATTTCAAATCGATTCGAAACGGTATTATTTATTTAATCCGATTTACGAGCACAAGTTCGGTATAAAGCCTCGTAGGCAGATGGGATTATTGGGCAGGGTTCCATTTTTGAGGAATTTTGTAACGATGGGAGTATATTATTTGGTGGAGAAATCCCACTCCTCTCGGATGTAAACGACCTTCTAGTTGGGGCGATGTTCTCTTAGTTTGGTGACAGGATTTTGAGGGGTTTTGTTTAGCCCAATTCATATTTGGAATAGTTGTCTTTGGGTCACACTTCTAGCGGGTAATTCAGGTGTAGATGGATTTTTTGGTAAATAGGGTGTAATGCCTTAAATTTGTATAATTCAGCCTTATATGAACGCATTTTTTAAATCCATATTGATTGTTTTGATCAGCGTTGCAATTCCTTTGAATGCACAACGTAAAAGTCAACCGATTGAATTCGGAATTACTTTGGGAGGAGCCAACTATTTGGGCGAGTTGTCGCCAAGTATTGCGTTGAACGAAACCAAACCTATGGGTGGAATTATTTGTAGATTTAATTACAGTGATTTTCTTACATTAAGAGGTAATGCGTTGTTCGGTCAGATTTCAGGTAACGATAAAAACTATGAAAGTGATCCCGAACGTTTTAAGCGAAATTTAAGTTTCAAAAGCGACATTATTGAAATTGGTGGAACGATCGAATACAATTTATTCGGGTATTCTGAAACACAGCGTTTTAATCCTGCAACTCCATTTTTATTTGCCGGAATTTCATTGTTTAAATTCAATCCACTCGCCTATTTTGAATACATGCCTGACGTTCATAACCAAGCAGAATATGGCGATCTTTCTCAATACGATGGCAAATGGGTAGAGTTGCAACCATTGAGTACAGAAGCACAGGAAACCACAAAATTCAATGACCGTAGAAGATATGCACTAACACAAGTGAGTATCCCTATCGGTATTGGTTATAAACAACAGTTTGATGATGTATGGGCTTGGGGCGTTGAGTTGGGTGTTCGCAAGACCTTCACAGACTACTTAGACGATATCAGTACTACCTATGTGGATCCGCAGATTACCCGCGGTAGCAATGGAGGTTTAGCGGCTGCAATGGCCGACCGCACTCCGGAGCTGAAACGTACGGATTTGGTGAACGACTATGGAAGTGAGGAGCGCTTGGGTGCTGCTCGCGGTGATGAAACAACTAAGGATTGGTACTTATTTTTGAACTTTACTTTGACTCGAAAAATTACGGGTGGAAAAACAACCTGTTTCCAATTTTAAGCGAAACATACAATCTGTCTTGAGCGCTGCGCTTCTGTGTATTTCATTTACATGGACAGGATCTGTAATGTCGCAAAAATACTTCTCCGGAAGGAACGAGTATGGCGTAGTATTGGGCGCGAGTAATTATTACGGAGATCTTTCTCAAGGACAGAATATTAAACATTTTCACCCGTCAGCGGGTGTTTACCAGCGCTATAACATCAGTGATTATTTTGCCTGGAGGAATCAATTTTCCTATTTATATGTATCTGGAACCACCGAGGGTAATGAGAACTATGAAATTCAAGATTTAAACTTTCAATCGGCTGTTTACGAGTTTTCGAGCATGTTGAGTTTTGATTTTCATCGTTTTGGCACGAATATCAATAACCGTTCCAGCACACCTTATGCACTTTTGGGTTTAGGAATGTTTCGCTTTGAACCCAGGAGATTAGATGCAGGGGAAGTAAGTTTGCATGCCGCGAATACCGGCATGCGAAAAACCAATTACAGTCGTTTCCAAGTTTCAGTACCTATTGGCTTGGGATTTAAACATAAAATTTCTCAAAGAAGAAATCGTGGCGCTTGGATAATAGGGGTGGAAGCCCTTTGGAGGAAGACCTTTACGGATGTTTTGGACGACGTAACAGGTACGTACCCCGATTTTAGGGCAATCACTGATGCACAAGGCGAAGGGTCTGCGCAGTATTCGCAACCTCAAGTTATAAAAGGACTTAACCCTTTTCCGAAGGGGACTTTTAGAGGAGATGCACACTTAAACGATTGGTATTATTTCCTTGGCTTTAACCTTTCTTACCGTATAACTCCGTTAATTTGTAGATAATTTCAATGGCTTCAAACGCATCCGTAACCTACCCAAGTATTAATCCCGATCGCATACCCCGTCACGTTGCTATTATCATGGATGGCAATGGTCGTTGGGCAAAACAGCAGGGACACATGCGTATTTTTGGACATAAGCATGGGGTGAATGCCGTGCGCAATACCCTTGAGTTTGCCGCGGAAGTAGGAATTGAGTTCGTTACCCTGTATGCCTTTTCTACAGAGAATTGGACGCGTCCGGAACGGGAAATTAATGCATTGATGCAGCTCTTGGTGGATACCATAGAGAAGGAACTTCCCAATTTAATGAAAAATAACATTCGGTTAAAAACCATTGGTAATATCAATCAATTGCCGTCACGCTGTGTGCGTCAATTACAAGAAACCGAAGCTGCCACAGCAGGAAATACGCGCACTACCTTAATTCTTGCTTTGAGTTACAGCGGTCGCTGGGACATCATTGAAGCGGTTAAAAAAATTGCCAAAAAAACCAAAGAGGGGCAATTAAATATTGAGGACATTAACGAAGAAACTTTGAATCAAGCTCTAAATACTGCCGCATATCCGAATCCTGATTTACTGATTCGCACCAGCGGTGAAATGCGTATAAGTAATTTCCTTTTATGGGAAATCGCCTACTCTGAAATCCATTTTACTTCGGTTTTATGGCCAGATTTCAGGAAGGAACATTTTGTAGCGGCCTTGGAAGATTATCAGAACAGGGAACGTCGTTTTGGGAAAACTTCTGAACAGCTAGGTGCTGCAGAGAAAGGAGCCCAAGGAGCATGAAGTTTTTGAAATTTCTATGCTTAGGTCTTCTGAGTTTAGTGATGTCTACTCGGAGTGTGTTTGCTCAATCGGAGGGCTTATATAACAACGCACCGGGTATTGCTTATAACTTTATTGAACCTAATACCTATAAAATCAAGAATATAGACGTACGGGAAGTTAATGGAAAAGCAGTACAAAAGGCCTTGGTGATTTTATATTCGGGATTGTCGATTGGTCAGGAAATCAAAGTTCCTGGGACAGAAATACCTGAAGCAGTTCGTAACATTTGGAAGCGCGATTATTTTTCCGATGTGCAGGTGTACTTCCTATTTACTGCAAATGAAAATGAGGTCGTGGTTCAATTCGTGGTAAAAGAGCAACCGCGTTTAAATGGGTATCGTTTCTTGAATATTACGAATTCTCAAGCGAAAACTTTAAAAGAAGAGACCGATTTACGCCGGGGCATGTACATAACACCCAACCTCGTAAATCGTACGATACAAAAAATAAAAGCCTTTTATCTTGAAAAAGGGTATTACAACGTACAGGTTACCGTAAAGCGTCCGGAAGCAAAAAACAAAGACGGTAATTTGATGCTTGGATATGAAAACTTTGATTTTTATATCGAGAAAGGTCCTAAGGTTAAGGTTCATGACTTCCTATTTACGGGCAATGCGGCTTTAGATGATGCCGAATTGCGCGGGGCAATTAAGGATATCAAGCGCCGTTATCACAAATGGAATATCACCAAATCTTCTAAATTTACGGAGGAGAAATTTGCTGAGGCTAAGCAGCAATTGGTGAAATTATACCAAAGCAAGGGCTATAGAGATGTTCGTATTCTGAACGATAGTATTTCAATGTTTGGTTCAGACCGAATTTTGGTTCATGTAAATATTTTTGAGGGACGTAAATACCACTACAGGAGTATTACTTGGAAAGGAAATACAAAATATTCAACAACCTTGTTGGATACGTTATTGGGTATTCGCCCAGGGGATGTATTTAATGCATCCTTATTAGACGAGCGTTTAAGGAGTAATTTGGGTGGTTTCGATGTTCAAACTTTATATATGGATGCTGGGTATTTGTTCTTTAACATGTATGAGGTTGAAGTAGGAGTTCAAAATGACAGTATCGATTTGGAAATTCGCATCAACGAAGGTCCAGAAGCAACCATTGGGAGAGTTTCATGGACGGGAAATACAAAAACTTCGGATCGGGTAATTTTAAGAGAAATTCGAACCAAACCAGGTAATATTTTTTCCAAGAGTGATATTCAACGTACCATGCGTGATTTGGCTGCGGTAGGATTATTCGATCCTGAGCAATTGGGCGTAAACCCTAAACCCAATCCGGCGGATGGCACGGTAGACATCGAATACAAACTGGTTGAAAAACCGAGTGATCAGATTGAGCTTTCAGGTGGTTGGGGAGGTAATGGTTTTAGCCGCACTCCAACCTTGATTGGTACGGCGGGTATCGTTTTGAATAACTTTTCCTCCCGAAAACTCTTTAATATGAAATTATGGAATCCGGTACCCTCTGGAGACGGTCAAAAGCTGTCATTGCGGGCACAAAGTAACGGTATGAACTATCAGGGTTATACGTTTTCTTTCACGGAACCTTGGTTGGGGGGGTATAAACCAACGAGTTTATCGGTGAGCGTTTTTAGAACCATTAACAGTTTTGATTTCCGCCAAAACGATGATCCTTTGAAGCAGAAGTTCATGAATACCGGGGTTACGTTGGGGATTGGAAAACGTTTGACATGGCCGGATGATTTCTTTAATATCCGCTATCAAATCAGTTTTCAACAATACAAGATGCAAAATATGGATGGTGGATTTTATGGATTTCCTACCGGATTTCAGGGAATTTCTTACAATCCTTCTGCCAGTATAGAGCTAACGCGTTCGTCTATAGCGGATCCTATTTATCCTATGTCGGGAAGTAAATTTACGACATCGATTCAAGCAACACCTCCTATCAGTTTATTGGATGGAAGGGATTACACCAACATGGCTTTAACCGAAAAATATCGTTGGGCGGAGTTTTACAAGTTCAAATTAGACGCAGAGTGGTATACCCCCATTTATAAAAAATTGGTGTTGACTGCGAAAACGCGTTTTGGTTTCTTGGGATATTATAATAATGATATTGGACCTACCTTTTTTGAACGTTTTCAAGTGGGTGGTGCGGGTATTTTTGGCTTCAATATTGCGGCGACTGAGATTATTTCGCAGCGAGGTTATGACAATTATACCATTTCACAGACGGCAATGAATGGATCCGCGGGAGCACCTATTTATAATAAGTTCACTCTAGAATTACGGCAGGCAATTACCACAGGACAAACTGCAACCGTGTATGCTTTGGGTTTCTTTGAAGCAGGAGATGCTTGGTCGGACATGAGTAAATACAACCCCTTCCAAATGAAGCGTGCGGCAGGTGTGGGTGTGCGTTTATTTATGCCGATGTTTGGTCTAATTGGTTTGGATTATGCATGGGGTTTTGACTACAAGGATGTGCCTCGCAGTGGCCAAATGGGTCAAATACATTTCTTCATAGGGCAACAATTTTAAGTTTCGAGCACCCGCCTCGATACCAAAATTCTTATCTCCAAGAGTTTCTCGACTTCTGTTTAATTTCGTGAGTTTTCGAGGGTTTTGTAGATTCAAGTTAATAAATTTTGAGGTATTAAACCCATCGCGAAACGAGTCCCATTATTCTATACATTTGGATATTGGTATCAAGTCAGAATTTCACCAGCGAAACAGCTAAGCCTCTAAATAGACGAGCGTCTTTTCTGCGAGCGTAGCGTGCATCCCCAGGCCAAAGGCTATCTAACTCTTCCTTCTTATAATCAAATATACTGCCACTAGCAAAAACGCAAGTCCTATCAAGGTGTTCCAAGCAATCGTTTCTGCATCTAAAAAGCCCCAAAAAACGGCAGTTACTGGAATGATAAACGTAGTTGTCGAAGCCATCAAAGGCGGTACTTTCTTAATTACGTAGTTAAAGCCTAGCATGCTTAAGGCACTTCCAAAGAATCCCAAAAGAAAAATATAGAAAAAGGCAGTATTGGCGGTATTCGCCTGATCTGTTGTTTGTTCTAAGAAATGAAAGGAAAATGGACCCGGATATTCATCCCATAAAGAGAGCGTATCCGTTGCAATAAGTACTGGCAGGTATGCGATTGCGGTAGCTACAAATGGATAAGCAGTTTTGACCATTCCCGGGAGATGGTTCAGGTATCTTTTGATGATATTGATATTGAGTCCGTATAAAATTGCAGCACTTAATGGCAACAGAGCCCCAAGAATTGGAATGGGTGTGCCGTAGTTCAGTAAGGAGGGCCCGAATAAGAAAACCGCTCCAAAAAGTCCTAAAATTACGCCGCTTAGTCCTTGTTTGTCTAATTTTTCATTGAATAACCACACCCCAAATAATAAGGTAAACATGGGGGTGAAGGCGTTTAAAATTCCAGAAAGTGCAGAGGGGATGATTTGACCTGCATATGTAAATAAGAAAGCGGGAACTCCGCTACCGATAATGCCACTAGCTGCAAGCCATAAATAGTCTTTTTTCTGCAAGATTTTTTCGCTTGTGCGCCCTTTAACTCGGGGACTTATAATGGAGTATTTGATTACCCAAGGCAGTAAAACGGCCCCGGCAAGCACCAAACGGATGCCCGCCACTTGCATAGGGGAAAAGACTTGAAGTCCCATTTTCATGAGGATAAAGGAACTTCCCCATACCATACCCAAAAGTATAATAAGGAACTGCGGTAACCAGCGTGCATTCACGCTGCAAAAGTCGGTGAATTTTTGAAGTTTTAAGATGTGTCGAATAAAAACGCGAAATTTGTAGAGATGCGCCGTTTCTTAACTTTACTTTACTTGGTTTCGCCTCTGTTTAGCTACGCACAATTTAGCGACGAGGTAGTATGTGCCGAGAAGGCGCGTTTTGAAGGCATTTCTGAAATACGTAAAAGGTCCGGTATTGAGATTTTTCATGGTTACGATATCAAATACCATCGATGTCATTGGAAACTCAACCCCAAGGTGGGTTCATGGATTTCAGGTGCGATTTTATTTGATTTCGTTGTTGATAATGATGCGGATTCTTTGGCGTTTGATTTGGTAGATAAACTCCAAGTTGATAGCGTGAAGCATGGAGCTGACAGGCTCAATTTTGAACGTCGAGGTGATCGGGTTTTTGTATTTAAGTCGCCGGGTTGGCGTTCCAATACACGGGATTCCTTTGAAGTTTTTTACGGAGGAAATCCAGTAGGAGTAACTGGAAATAACGGAGCGTATACGTATGACTTTCACGCAACAGGGCCAATTATTCATACACTCTCGCAGCCTTATGGTGCACCGTATTGGTGGCCTTGTAAACAAACTTTAAATGATAAAATAGATTCTATCGATATTTTAGTAGATACGGATAAATCGTTTAAAGTGGGAACCAATGGTCTTTTGCAATCTACCCGTGAAATTAGCAGTACGGAACATAGGGTACATTGGAAGCATCGGTATCCAGTTGCAACGTATTTGATAGCGATTGCCGTTTCGAACTATGAGGAATCGGTGGATTATGTATATTTTCATAACCGCAGCGACTCCTTAGAGGTATTAAATTATATTTTTCCTCAATTTTACAATTCGGCTTCCCAAGAAGCAAAAGGCGTATTGCCCATGTTGAGATTGTATGATAGTTTGTTCATTCCTTATCCGTTTTCTCGTGAGAAATATGGTCATGCTCAGTTTACCTGGGGAGGGGGTATGGAACATCAAACAATGAGTTTTATGGTGAATTTTTCCTATGATTTGATGGCTCATGAAGTTGCCCATCAATGGTTTGGAGATATGGTGACCTGTGGTTCGTGGAATGATTTATGGTTAAACGAGGGGTATGCGACCTATTTAACAGCATTGGCTTATGAATTTCTGCAGAGTAAGGAGGCCTTTCGCTTTCAAATGCGGGCCATGCGGAATAATATTACACAGGATGATAATGGATCGGTAAAACCCAGCGATACCTCACGGGTAAACGTGCTATTTAATGGTCGTTTGACCTATCGCAAGGGTGCTTGGCTTTTGCATATGCTCCGGCATCATATAGGAGATTCATTCTTTTTTGAGGGTTGTCGCAAGTTTTTAACTGGGGGAAATCGGGCTTACGGTTTTAGTACTACTTCAGAGTTTCAAAAGGTCATGGAGGAGGTTTCTAATGAGGATTTATCTTGGTTTATTCAACAATGGTATGAAGGTCAAGGTCATCCGGAGTTGAAGATGAATTGGCAGCAGAGGGGCAATACAGTAAAGTTCAGTGTGCAGCAAACACCTTCGAACCCAACCGTGCCTTTTTGGAGAATACCCATTCCAGTCGAATTTCGAAATAGCGATGGCAAATCAGAAATCAAGGTGTTTTATCCAGATTCGCTATCAAAGGAATATACGTTTTCTTTGTCGTTTGCGGCTGATACTGTCATTTTTGATCCGGAAGTGAGCGTACTAGCCAAGTTCAGCATAGGAGGCATGAATCTGGATGCAGTGCAAAAGGAGGATATTGTACTACAGCCCAATCCTGGAATAGATTTTTGGGATGTATATGCAAGAAATCCAGTAATTCAGCGGGTGGAAGTGTATAATGCCGTTGGTCAACGTTTATGGGTTAACGTATCGGATTCGGCGCTGAGTGTGCGCATTGACACCCGAAATTGGCCTGCAGGGACATATATCACAAAGATCTTTACTGATAATTTTGTATATTCGAAAAAATGCTTAAAAATAGATTAATGAGAAAATATATTTTCATCGCTGCTTTGGCAATCTTTATTACCTCTTGTGAACCGGATGATACAGATGGTGGAAGTGGGGGTAATGCATATCCTAGCTCTGAGTTAGAATTGGCCTTTGTAGGTCAGATTGCAGATGAGCCTTTACCTCCAAAAGGTCAAGACATTTATAATGAAAAAAGTTTTGGCGAGTCTATGATGGTTACCAATTGGTCTTTTTTAATGTCAAATCTTGCCTTGGTGAAAGAAAACGGGGATACGGTTCAGCTGGGTGATGGTTATCAGTGGGCAGATTTAACGGGTTCTCGCAATGTTTTTAATTACAAATCAATACCTCAAGGAAAATACACAGGATTGCAATTTACAATGGGACTTGATTCCGCTACCAATCACGGAAATCCACAAGTATGGCCTTCAGATCATCCCATGAATCCAAATTTGAATGGATTGCATTGGGGATGGGCTGGTGGATATATTTTCCAAGCAATGGACGGTCGTTTTAAGGAAAATGCAACAGCTACACCTGGAAGTTTTAGTTTTCATACTGCAACGATGCAATTTGTAACGCGTTATTTTTTACCTTTAGATTTGACTATTCAGAGTAAAAAACACCGTGTTGCAGTTCGAATAAATGCAGATAGATTTTTTGGAGGGGCGCAGCCGATTAAATTCGCTGATAAATCAGTGAGTCATTCAGAAGGGGAACAAGATGAGCTCCTGATGCGGATTTTCTTGGATAATTCTTTATATGCTTTTCGTATTTACGAAGAATAAAATAGATCGATTATGAAAAAGGCTCTACTATCTATCACGTTACTTACGGTAGTGTTGTTTACTTCTTGTACGAAGGAACAAGGCGCAGTTTTGGATACGAAGGGTACCTATTCCCCCAAGCTAGTAGATCCCAAAGAAGTGTTTCCAAGCGAATTTGGAATGCCCAATTTGCCGAAAGACAACCCGTTTACCGAAGAGGGAATTTTATTGGGCCGAATGTTGTTTTACGATCCAATTTTATCCATGGATAGTAGCATTAGTTGCTCATCTTGTCACCGACAAGAATACGCATTTGCAGAGCCTTTAGATCGCAGTGTTGGGTTTCGGGGATTGCGCGCCTCACGTAACGCGTCGGCACTATTTAATATGGCCTATCACCACAGTTATTTTTGGGATGCAAGGGTAAAAACCTTGCGAGAATTGGTATTTGAGCCTATTCAAGCCCATAACGAGATGGCAATGACTTTGCCATTGTTGAAGGACCGTTTAAAGCGCAATAAAATGTATGTTGAATATTTCAACAAGGCGTTTAACAAAGAACCAAATTTGCACGACATGTCGTTGGCATTAGAGCAATTTTTACTGACCATTATAAGCAAAGATTCGCGGTTCAATCAGTTTTTTCCTGGAGATAATTTAAAAGTATTGAGTGCATCGGAGTTGCGAGGAGCCTTTATTTTTAATGGATTGGTGGATTTTGATGTAAATGGAAATACAAAGGGTTCTGATTGTTTTCATTGTCATGGAGGGGAACTAGCTCAACAGTTGAACCCGAGCATGGGTGGTATTGCAAGCAATGGTTTAGATCCTGCGCCAGTAGATTTAGGGATAGGGGGTATTACCAACAAACCCGGAGATATGGGGACTTTTAAAGCCCCTAGTTTACTGAACATTGCGTTGACTGCTCCCTATATGCACGATGGAAGGTTTAAAACATTGGAGGAAGTGATCAATCATTACAGTGATGGAGTGCATTACGAAAATCCCAATATTCACCCGCAAATGGCGGCTCACGGTGGAATACAATTGAACTTATCACAAAATCAAAAAGACGATTTACTTGCGTATTTGCGAAGTATGACGGATTCCACATTTATAATGAATTCGGCATATTCAAATCCCTTTAAATAAAATGATTCTTATTTAAGGATTTACCCAATAAAAATTACCTTTTTTTATTGATAAAAATTATCTTTGACAGGTGAATTCTTTAAAACTTAGATTTTTAAAACTTCTTATAATAATATTTACAATTAGCTCTTGTAATGGGCTAGAAGAGGAAGCGAGTAGAATTAGAGATTTCTCTTATTCAGCTGATTCGATATTTGCATTTTATCAAGAGAATAGATCTTCCTTACACCCCAATTTCCTTCCTCGAGTTACCATGCGTTTGTATAGAGAGGAAAAAAGCGATGTCGTACAAAGGTTATTTGATTTGCGGGAAGCTAATTTGAATACATACAATGAATTAGAAAAGGCCTATTATTATTTAGATAAAGCGGGATTTACTATTGGCAAGGATCCATCATTAGCTATGAATTATCTTGAAAGGGTAGATGCTAAAACGCTGGAAGCATCAGATTCACTTAAAGTTTCCTATTATCAAATTCGTGGGCAATACTATTATATGCGGGTTCAATTTGATTCTGCCTTTTTAGAATTAAAACAGGGATATAATGCGGCGATGGAATTGGGAGATACCTTGAGCATGGGGAGAATTGCTATTGGTTTAGGAGGGATGCAATCTATTTTAGGTTATGATCAATCCGCAATAGAATATTTGATGCGCGCATTGGAATTAGACCCGGAAAACTTGGTTTTAGCCAATAATTTAGGAAGTGTATTAACAGGGCAGCGGCAGTACTTTAAAGCAAAGGAAATTTTAGACAAGCATGTAGCTGTTTTACAGAGCTCGAATTTGGACTTGGAAGAAATCATGTTCAAACTCACCTATATACATTTGTTACAGGAGATGGGAAAATGGGAAGAGGCTAAAGAAATTCTAAATAAGCTTAGTTTGAAAATAGTCGGTCCTGCTCAAGAGTTTAATTACCACTGTTTTGTGATTCTTCAAAAAGCACATGAAAATTCAGGAGATTTAAATGCCTATTTAGATCGAATTATCGATACTTTAGGAAAATCTGGATATTCGGAATTGTTTTATAATTTGTCTGATTGGGATGATAGAATGCCATTAAAAACGTATTATTCCCATGTTAAAAGCAATATCCAGCAAATAGATACAAGTATATTAGGATCATTGAGCTTTTCTGTCTACTATAGATTACTTGCGGAAATGACAGAGGCTGAAGGTCGTCAAATCCAAGCTGCAAACCTTCGGAGTCGTTCTGCTGAATCCATGAAAGCTTCGTTGCAATCATTATTGAAATCCAAGGATGTAGATCTGGTAAATCGTTTGGATTTATTCAAGTTGGAGCGTAAATATGCCCAATCAAAATTGCAATCTGAGAATTATCGTTTAACCAGTAAACGTAGGGATTTGATCCAGATTTTCCTTCTTATATTGCTTGCAATGATTACATTTTTTTGGTACAGACAACATCGATTGAATAAAGATAATCAAGAATTGAATCAGGGATTGATCGAGCAAAAACAAAAGGAATTACAGATTTTGGAACGTGAAAGAGAGACTTCTAAAAAATTAATTGAGTTAAGCGCGCGTATATTAGAAACCTCCAAAAATTTAAAATCCAAGCTTTCTTATTTGCCGGAAAAGAATAGTGCAGGTATTCGCGAAACTTTGGAGGAGTTGGATTATATTTTATTTTTAGATAAATCTATTGACACCACGGTTTTGAGTTCGGGTTACGATTTTGAGAAAATTGATTTCTTAAAAGGAATGATTGAATCGCAAAGAAATGTGTTGAGCTTATCCTTAGATAATTACCGACCTAAGGAAATTGGAGTAACACTAAACTTAAGTTATTCCTATGTTCGGAATGTGCAATCTAGGTTGCGTAAATTATTGAAGGATCATGGATATGAAACCTTTGAGGATTTAAAACGGGATTTAGAGTCTTAAACTTAAAATAAGATTGGCCCTAGCCAACGGCGCATTTCATTTACGTCTTTGCCTTTGCGCTCCGCGTAATCTACCAACTGATCTTCATTAATTTTACCCAATCCAAAGTATTTTGACTCTGGATGTGCGAAATACCAACCACTGACGCTTGAAGCAGGTAACATAGCCATGCTTTCGGTAAGAGAAATGCCAATGGAACCTAAATGATTATTGAATAAATCGAATAGGATTTCTTTTTCGGTATGATCTGGGCATGCTGGATAGCCTGGTGCAGGTCGAATACCTTCATATTGCTCACGCACCAAACCTTCGGTATCCAATTGTTCATTGGCTGCATATCCCCAATCTTCTTTACGTACTTTCTCGTGAAGATATTCGGCAAGTGCTTCTGCCAAACGGTCTGCGAGGGACTTTGCCATAATGCTATTGTAATCGTCGTGATCAGCATCGTATTGCGCCACTAAATTTTCCAAACCCAAACCCGCAGTTACAATAAACCCGCCCATATAATCGAGTTCCTTTGGTGCCAGGAAATCTGCAAGCGATAAATTGGGCACGCCATTGGTCATTTTACGCTGTTGACGTAAAAAATGGAATACAGCTAGAGGTTGAGAATCGGTATCCTTGCTGTAAACGGCCGCATCGTCGTGACACCGTCTTGTAGGCAAGATGAAATAGTTGGCCTGTAGTTTTAAAGGAGGGTTTTGCACCCATTCTGCCAGCATGTTTTTAGCATCTTGGTAGAGTTTCTGTGCTTCCGCACCTACAATGTTATCGCTAAGAATATCCGGATAACGTCCAGCGAGTTCCCACGTTTGAAAAAAGGGAGTCCAATCGATATAGTCTAATAATTGCCCAATTGTGATATCGTTTAATTGGAAGAAACCCGTTTTTTGGGGAACTTGAATGGGGCTTTCAAGTTTAAGTCCGTTCTGTTGGGCTTCCCCTAAAGGAATTAAATTTTTTATTTGTTGCCGACTTGCATGGTTTTCGGCTAATTTCTGATATTCATCGCGTAATTTTTCAGAGAAAACATGGTACGTATCAGGGCTTAAAAGTTGTCCGGCAATTGGAACTGAGCGGCTCGCATCGGTAACGTGAATAACGGGATATTGATAATTTGGAGCGATCTTAACAGCGGTATGTACGCGTGAAGTTGTAGCACCTCCAATGAGCAAGGGTTGTTTCATATCTAGGCGCTGCATTTCGCTAGCTACATGCACCATTTCATCGAGTGAAGGAGTGATTAGTCCGCTTAATCCTATAATATCGGCACCCCATTCACGTGCGCGTTGAAGGATTTTATCTGCGGGAACCATAACACCCATGTCTTCAATTTCATAATTGTTGCAGGCCAATACAACCCCTACAATGTTTTTTCCGATGTCATGTACATCGCCTTTTACGGTTGCAAGCAAGATTTTTCCTTGTGCACGTGCATTCGGATCGCTTACTTTTTGAGCTTCTAGAAAAGGTTGTAAATATGCTACGGATTTTTTCATCACACGCGCACTTTTTACCACCTGAGGAAGGAACATTTTTCCTGCTCCAAAAAGGTCACCCACGTAATTCATGCCGGCCATTAATGGTCCTTCGATAACCTTAAGCGGCTCCTTCAATAAGTCTAGAGCTTCTTGGGTATCTTGATCAATAAACTCGGTAATACCTTTTACCAAACTATGTTTAAGGCGCTCTTCTATTGGAAGCAATCGCCATTCTTGAATTTCGGCTTTTTCTACTTTTTTGCCTTTAACGGTTTCCGAAAATTCTAAAAGTCGTTCGGTAGCATCTTCGCGGCGATTAAGTAGAACGTCTTCGACCCGTTCTAATAGATTTTTAGGAATTTCTTCATAAACTTCAATCATTCCGGCATTTACAATTCCCATATCTAAACCTGCCTTGATGGCGTGATAGAGGAATGCAGCGTGCATGGCTTCACGAACAGAATTATTGCCACGGAACGAAAATGAAATATTGGAAACACCCCCAGATACTTTAGCGCCTGGGAGGTTTTCTTTTATCCAACGGGTAGCATTAATGAAATCAACAGCATAATTATTATGTTCTTCGATACCTGTTGCTACAGTAAGGATATTCGGGTCAAAAATGATGTCTTGAGGATTGAATTTAACTTGATTAACAAGTATGTCGTAAGACCGTTTACAAACTTCAATTTTTCTTTGAAAAGAATCTGCTTGACCTGTTTCATCGAAAGCCATAACGACTACGGCGGCGCCATATCGTTTTACTAAATGGGCTCTTTTAACAAATTCAATCTCGCCGTCTTTTAGCGAAATGGAATTTACAATTCCTTTACCTTGAATGCATTTTAATCCGGCTTCAATAACTTCCCATTTAGAAGAGTCGATCATAATCGGAACTCTTGAAATATCGGGTTCTGCGGCTATGAGATTGAGGAAGGTAGTCATGGCTTCTACACCATCTAGCATCCCTTCATCCATATTCACATCGATAATTTGTGCTCCATTTTCAACTTGTTGGCGTGCCACATCTAATGCTGCATTGTAGTCGCCAGCAAGTATCAATTTCTCAAATACTTTACTTCCAGTTACATTGGTACGTTCACCGATATTAACGAAGTTAATTTCTGGGGTGAGCGTAAAGGGTTCTAATCCGCTTAAACGTAAGTAATTTTTTATAATTGGAGCTTCCACAGAGTTTGGATATTTATTAGAATAATGAGGGCCATTTTTGAGGATTTACCTCGTGCATAAGTTGGTAAACCGTGGCATACACATCATCGACAGAAGGTTTTGAGAAATAATCGCCATCTGAAGAATATGCAGGTCGGTGCGCTTTGGCACTTAGGGTTACTGGTTTACTATCGAGATAGCGATACCCGTTTTGTACTTCTAAAATTTGTTGTAAGATAAAAGCAGAAGCACCACCTGGAACATCCTCATCAAATACCACGAGTCGGTTGGTATTCTTAAGACTTTCTACAATCTGGTGATTGATATCGAAGGGCAAAAGAGTTTGCACATCGATTAATTCCACGCTAATACCTACTTCTAAGAGCATTTCTACTGCTTGCATAGCGATGCGGCAATTGGAACCATAGGTTACTAAGGTTACGTCGTTACCGAATTTTAGGGTTTCGGGAATGCCTAAAGGCACAGTGAATGTGCCGATATTTTTTGGCATGGTTTCTTTGTTTCTATAGCCATTTAAACATTCAACAACCAAAGCAGGTTCGTCGCTTTGAAGCAAAGTATTGTACATACCCGCAGCACGCGTCATATCACGAGGAACGCAAACGTGCAAGCCTCGAAGTGCGTTGATAATCATTCCCATGGGAGAACCAGAATGCCAAATTCCCTCGAGTCGATGACCCCGAGTACGAATAATCAATGGCGATTTTTGTCCTCCTTTGGTTCTGTATTGCAAGGTTGCGAGGTCATCGCTAAGAGGCTCTAATGCATATAATAGATAGTCTAAATATTGAATTTCTGCAATGGGTCGCAAACCGCGCATTGCGGCTCCAATCCCTTCTCCTATTATAGACCATTCGCGAATTCCTTTGTCGGTAACGCGCAATTCACCAAATTTTTCTTGTAAACCGGAGAAGCCTTGATTAACGTCTCCAATTTTTCCTACGTCTTCTCCGAAAGCAAAAATACGCGGATCGCGATCCATATTGGCTTCAAAGCAGGCACGTACTATTTGGTATCCGTCTGCACTTTCATCGCTTAATTCTAAGGGAATTTGGGGAACGGCGTGTACATTGGCATCGCTTTGGCTGTACAAGTGTGAACTGTAGCGATCGTTATTTTTCGCAACAAATTCTTCATAAAATGCTAGTAAGTTAGCCTTATCGGCTTTTGGGATGCTCGTCGTTTCGCGGAGTGCACGGTGTATGGCATTGCCTAAATCACGTCTGATGGGATCTGAAATGGCAGAAAGTTCTGATTTAATTTGGGCCAATTCATTGGTTTTAATTCCTTTTTGGATCAAGCCATCTAAAACATCCATAAAAGGAAGGATATCGTTTTTGATATCCGAACTAAAGTCTATCCAAGCTTGTTTTTGTTGGTTTTTTACTTCATTTAAGTATCCCTTTTCTAATTCGTCAAGAGCATTGGCGTCTGTTATTTTATTATCCAGCATCCATTGACGCATTTTTTCGATACAATCGTATTCGCGCTCCCAATCAAGACGTTCTTGGGTTTTGTAACGTTCATGTGAACCACTGGTAGAATGTCCTTGGGGTTGGGTCACCTCGGTAACATGCACCAATACGGGTGTATGATTGGCTCGGCAAATATCTGCGGCTTCGCGGTACGCATTGCATAATTCCGGATAATTCCAACCGCGAGCGGTAATGATTTCCATACCAATACCGTCTTTATTTGTTTTGAAGCCCTGCATAATGGCGCCAATATTTTCTTTGGCAGTTTGGTATTTTGCTGGCACGGATATTCCATAACCATCATCCCAAACGCTCATCAACATGGGAACTTGCATAACGCACGCGGCGTTCATTACTTCCCAAAAAATGCCTTCTGAAGTAGAGGCATTGCCGATGGTTCCAAATGCAATTTCGTTTCCTTTTTGGGAAAATTCAGTGAGTGCGTGTAAGGCTTCATTTTCTTTATAAAGCTTGGACGCGAGTGCCAGTCCTAAAAGCCGTGGCATTTGTCCTGCTGTTGGAGAGATATCCGCACTTACATTATATCGATCTGATTGACTGAGAAAGTGGCCTTTTTCATCGAGAAGCCGAGTCGCATAATGTCCATTCATGGATCGACCACCAGAGGCGGGTTCTTTATCTACTGAGGCATGAGCATATAGTTGTGCGAAGAATTTCTGAACATCAGAAAGTCCTTTTGCGAACATGAAAGTTTGGTCGCGGTAATAACCGCTGCGCCAATCTCCGTGTTCAAAAACCTTTGCCATGGCAATCTGAGCGACTTCTTTTCCATCGCCAAAGATTCCAAATTTAGCTTTACCGGTAAGCACTTCTTTTCGACCTATGAGCGAAGCATGTCGGCTTTGATAGGCGATTTTGTAGTCTTGAATGACTTGTGCAATAAAATCTTCTTGAGACAGATCTTTGGTTTTTTGGGCCACTTCTTGCATTACTGCAAAGATAGGCAAAAAATATAGCGCCCTAGCGGTTTTGGTGCTCTATAAGGCGCAGTTTATAGGTTCTTAAAACCTTTGTCGCCATTTTACGTTAATTTCGAGGAATAAAATGCCGGAATTTCAATTAGAATCACCATTTCAGCCGAAAGGCGACCAACCAGAAGCTATCCGTCAATTGGTAGAAGGAATTAACAATGGTTCGCGAGCACAAACACTTTTGGGGGTAACGGGTTCGGGAAAGACCTTCACGATTGCTAATGTGATTAAAGATGTAAATAGGCCAATTTTAGTATTAAGTCATAATAAAACTTTGGTGGCACAGTTGTACGGGGAATTCAAGCAGTTCTTCCCCAATAATGCCGTGGAATATTTTGTAAGTTATTACGATTATTATCAGCCGGAAGCATTTATTCCTACCACCAATACGTATATTGAAAAAGATTTAAACATCAACGACGAAATCGAAAAAATGCGTTTGAAAACGGTATCCAGTTTGTTATCTGGCCGTCGAGATGTGATCGTGGTGGCAAGTGTAAGTTGTATCTACGGTGCTGGAAATCCATCGGATTATGAAAGCACCATTATCCGATTGAGTGAAGGAATGGCTCTTTCTAGGCAACAGCTGTTGTATCGTTTGGTGGAATCGCTTTATTCACGCACTACTATGGAGTTCAAGAGGGGAACCTTCAGAGTAAAAGGGGATACGGTAGATGTGCATTTGGCATACAATGATTTTGCGTACCGCATTTCTTTTTTTGGTGATGAGATTGAGGAAATATACAGTTTTGAACCCGAAACGGGTCGAAAAATTGATGCACTTTTAGATTGTGCGATATATCCGGCACAGATATATGTGTCTCCACGAGACCGTTTAGAGCAAGTGATTCACGAAATTCAGGACGATCTAGTTGAGCAGGTTGCCTATTTTCAGGGACAACAAAGATACTTAGAAGCCAAAAGATTGGAAGAGCGGGTTAACTTCGATTTAGAGATGATTCGAGAATTGGGTTATTGCAATGGTATTGAAAACTATTCAAGGTATTTCGATCGGAGGCAACCAGGAGATCGGCCATTTTGTTTGTTGGATTATTTTCCAAAGGATTTTCTATTGGTAGTAGACGAGAGCCACGTTACCTTGCCACAAATTCGTGCAATGTATGGCGGTGACCGTTCGAGGAAAATTAATTTGGTGGATTATGGCTTTCGATTGCCTGCTGCCATGGATAACCGTCCATTGCAGTTTGAGGAATTCTATCAAGTCGTGAATCAAAGTATCTACGTAAGTGCCACACCTGCTGAATTTGAAATTTCAGAATCGGAAGGGGTGGTAGTGGAGCAATTGATTCGTCCTACAGGTTTATTGGATCCTGTAATTGAAGTACGTCCATTAGGCAATCAAGTTGATGACTTGATTGAGGAGATTGACAAACGAATTAAGATGGGCGATCGTGTTTTAGTTACAACACTTACCAAAAGAATGGCCGAGGAATTGTCAAAATATCTGGCTAAACTGAACTTTAAAGTGGGTTACATACATTCTGAGGTTAAAACTTTGGATCGGGTAGAAATCCTGAGAAACCTACGTTTGGGTGGTATAGATGTATTAATTGGGGTTAATTTATTGCGTGAAGGTTTGGATTTGCCAGAAGTAAGTTTAGTAGCCATTATGGATGCAGATAAAGAAGGCTTTTTACGGAGTGAGACGAGTTTGGTACAAACCATTGGAAGGGCAGCACGAAATCACAATGGTTTGGTAATTATGTATGCAGATCGCATTACTAAGAGCATGCGCAAGACTATTGACGAAACAGAACGGCGTAGGGAAAAACAGATGGCGTATAATACGGAACATGGAATAACGCCACAAACAGTATTGAAGTCAAAATCGGAGATTTTCCGACAAACGGCGGTGTTAGATTCGGTAGAAGGGCAATCGGAGCAAGCCTATGATTTCAGGCAAATTCCGGTGGCCAAGGTTGCCGATCCTATTTTGGATTATATGAACAAAGTAGATTTGGAAAAGGCCTTGGCCAAAGTGGTAAAGGATATGCAAAAAGCTGCCAAAAACATGGAATATATGGAAGCAGCACGCTTACGCGATGAGGTAGATATGCTGAAGCAGAAGATTAAAGAGGCGGACAAAGGGTTTGATTAAGAGAGTCCAATAATATTTGAG
>CBFHGY010000014.1:0-36857 GCA_965655465.1 Bacteroidia bacterium
AGCAAGGGTACTTGAGTTTTCATGCTTTGTCGAAATTCTTTTTCAAAGAATTTCAACTGCCCCTCAATAGGTCTTTTTATCTGCTCGATTGATGCACCCATAGCGCTATGCGAAGGTAGGTATTTTGCGTGAAGGAATTTTAGCGGATTCTGAGGTGTAAGCCTCGATTTTTTAGTTAATGAGAATGAATTGGATGTAGGGAGTTAAAGTTACAGAAAAAGGCTTTATTCATTTATATTTGTTGCATGCTCGGCAAAAGAATCTTCGGAATTGCGTTAACCGGCGTGTTTTTATTGACCTTGGGTTGTAAATCAAGATATTTGAGTATGCATGTAAATCAAAGTAATTACGATAAATTGTTTGGAATTCTGGCGGGGCATTTTGAGAAAGGAGACTCTGTTACCCGTGCGGAGACTGCGCAGTTTCAGGGTGTATTACTAAAGAATTATGATGGATACAAACCCAAAATAGAGTCGATAAATGCCTTGAATTCTGTTTTTTTGAAGCATAAAAACATTCGCCTTTATGTTTTAGGGGGAAATTGGTGTTCCGATACGCATGAGGGTATACCGGAATTGTGTAAAGTATTGGATATGTCGCATTTTAATTCCTCGCACTTTACTTATAAGCGTGTGAGTCGTGATAAAGGATACGTGGATGGAGCATTGGCAACAGAGCGCATACAATCGGTTCCTTGGGTTCGGATATATCTGAATGATCGCTTGTTGGGCGAGATTGTAGAATTTCCCAAGAAATCCTGGGAGTCGGATTTACTGTCGGTTTTGGGGAATCTCGGAAGTTAAAGCCGGTATTATTTGTAGGAGGTACGTCAACGAAACAGAAGGGGGACTTCGTGTTTTGTAATGAAGTCTGCATCCCAGAGTCCTTTTAAATATTGGATACTGGAATTCATAGATTTGCGAAAATTGCGAAATTTCACATACATGATAATTGCAATTATCGCCATAAAGCTTTGCATGGTCAGTGCTAGGGGCATTTTTAGATTATAGGCGATTTCGGAACTATTGTAACCATATAATTGGTAATATTCTTCGGGGTATCGGAACCCATGCGGGGCTTGAGAAATATAATGAATGAGAAAACCAAAAAGGGTGAGGAACATGGCAATCAAGAGGAAATAAATACGTTGATTTTGCCAAGCACCTAGGCGAACACGGATATACATTTCATTATCGGCTCCTAGGAATTGTCCGCGCACGAAGTTAACACCGGGTTGTTTTTTTGATAGGTGTTCTAAATTAAAGTCAATGGCCGACACTTCTCCAAAAAACACCGCAGGATTTTGAGCTTGTTTTTTGAAGTTGGCATCGCTTAAAAACGTGACATTACGGAGTCGTTGTTCCAATTCATGGCGACTTCGTTCAGATTTTAGGTAGATATATTGAAAAGGATAGCCAAACATGTTTTGGGTAGTAATGGGGTTTATGAAGGAGTGTTGTAGGAATCTCGGAGTTTGCTGAGTTCTTCGATGCGGTCGGGCTGTTCAAAAATACCATTTCCAATTACGGCAATGTCGGCTCCGTTTTCCCAAGTGCGGAGAATTTGTTCAGGCGTTTTTATGCCGCCTCCAACAAAAAGCACGGAGGAGGTGTTTTTATGTACGGCATTTATAATTTCGGCAGGTACCGGTTCTTGTGCACCACTACCTGCATCGAGGTAAAGGGTATTCATGCCGAGGAGTTCGCCGGCCATTGCGGTGGCGGCGGCGATATCGGGTTTGTCGTTAGGGAGCGGAATGCTACCGCTGATATATAGGGCAGAGGTGATTTTACCAGACTCTACTAGCATATAACCGGTAGGGATGGTTTCAATGCCGCTTCTTTTAACCCAAGGGGCAGCTGCTACGTGTTTGCCAATAAGGTATTCCGGATTTCGGCCAGAAATCAAACTCATAAATAGGAGGGCATCGGCGTTATCAACGAGTTGAATTTCGTTTCCTGGGAAAAGTATTACGTTTGGGGCACCGGCTTCCTTTAATAAAGCAACGGTATTGCGGGTATTTCCCTCAGAAACGAGAGATCCACCTACTAAAAACCAATTTATTTTATGGGCTAATGCTTTTTGAATGATGGTGGGGGTGCGCTCCCCCAATTCATCGGGATCGATTAAAATGGCAATTTCTTTCAGACCTTTTTCGTGGATGTTTGTTAGTTGGGTGTAGCGCATCGGAAACAGTACTACAAAATAAGGATAAAACATTGAACATTGGCACTTTTGACTGTCTATTTTTTTTGAAATTACATAATTTTGATTATCAACATGTTGCGTTTAAAAAATTAATAATCAGTCAGTTATCATGTTTCCACAGGCTAAAGGCTTATGAACATTGGTTTTTTCTAAATTGTGTGGAAAACCTTGTGATTGACTTTTGATTTGCATGGATAATTTTGTTAGTTCAAGCAGAAGTTAAGAGTATAAAAAGACCCCAAACAACAAAAAAATACACGATGACCAAACGAACTACCAACACAGACGCTACATTAGGCAAAGGCCTAATATTCAGCAGAATGAACACGAAGGGGAATGTATCGCCCTTTGACCAATTCGAGTACGACTACCGTCAGTCTATCATTAAAAAGCCAGACGGAAGTGTGGTATTTGAAATGAATAATGTTGAAGTGCCAAAAGGATGGAGCCAAGTTGCTACCGATATTTTAGCACAGAAGTATTTTCGTAAAGCAGGAGTTCCACAGGCAGATGGGTCGTTGGGAAGTGAAACTTCTGTAAAGCAGACCGTTCATCGTTTGGCTGCTACGTGGCGTTATTGGGGGGAGAAACATGGTTATTTTGCAACGGCAGAAGATGCGCAGGTGTTTTACGAAGAAATCGTATACTCTTTATTGAATCAAGAAAGTGCACCTAACAGTCCACAATGGTTCAATACAGGCTTGCATCATGTATATGGCATTTCAGGTAAGCCACAAGGGCACTACTATGTGGATCCTGAAACCGAAAAATTAATGAAGAGCACTTCGGCCTACGAGCGTCCCCAGCCTCATGCTTGTTTTATCTTGTCTGTAGATGATGATTTGGTAAATGAGGGTGGAATTATGGATTTGTGGGTTAGAGAGGCACGTATTTTCAAATATGGTTCTGGAGTAGGTACCAACTTCTCTAAAATTCGCGGAGCAGGAGAGAAACTAAGCGGAGGAGGTACTTCTAGTGGTTTGATGAGTTTCTTGCGTATTGGCGACCGTGCTGCGGGTGCTATTAAAAGTGGTGGTACCACGCGCCGAGCAGCTAAAATGGTATGCTTAGACCTAGACCATCCTGAAGCGATGGAATTCATCAAGTGGAAAAAAGAAGAAGAGAAAAAAGTTGCTGCCCTTATCGATGGCGGTTATGCCAGCGATTATGAAGGCGAAGCTTACAATACGGTTTCTGGTCAAAATAGCAACAACTCGGTTCGCATTCCTAACTCATTTTTTGAACGCCTAGAAAAAGGTGGAGACTGGGAATTCAAAGCACGCTCAACGGGTGAAACCATGAAGAGCATGCCTGCACAACAGGTATGGGATGAAATTGGCGATGCTGCATGGGCTTGTGCCGATCCTGGTGTTCAATACGACGATACAATCAACGAATGGCATACCTGCCCTGAAGGCGGCCGTATCAATGCCTCAAATCCATGTTCAGAATACATGTTTTTGGACAATACAGCGTGTAATTTGGCTTCCTTAAACTTAAGAAAGTTTTTCCATGAAGACGATTGCACATTTGATGTTCAAAAATTGGAATATGCATCCCGTTTGTGGACAACCGTTTTAGAAATTAGCGTTTTGATGGCTCAATTCCCTTCAAAAGAAGTGGCACAGTTGAGTTATGATTATCGTACGTTAGGTTTAGGTTATGCCAATTTGGGTTCAGTACTTATGAGCGCGGGGATACCTTACGATAGCAAAGAGGCAAATGCTATTGCCGGTGCTGTAACTGCTATTTTAACAGGTACTGCCTACGCTACGAGCGCAGAAATGGCTGCTACAAAAGGACCTTTCCGTTTGTACGAAAAGAACAAAAAGCACATGTTGCGTGTAATCCGCAACCACCGCTATGCAGCGTACAACACACCTTTGGCATTTGAAGGTTTGAGCGTTGCCCCTGTTTGTATTGATGAAAAATTCTGTCCAGATTACTTACTGAAATCAGCCTGTGGTGCTTGGGACAAAGCCGTTAAATGGGGTGAGGAATATGGATTCCGCAATGCCCAAACCACTGTTATTGCTCCAACTGGAACTATAGGTTTATTGATGGATTGCGATACTACCGGTATTGAGCCTGATTTTGCCTTGGTAAAATATAAGAAATTATCTGGTGGTGGCTATTTCAAAATAGTAAACCAAACGGTTCCATTAGCGCTTAAAAACTTAGGTTATGCAGAGCAGGAAATCCAAGATATCGTGAATTATGCAAAAGGGCACCAAACCTTTGTTGGAGCGCCGTTTATCAATCACGATAGTTTGAAAGTAAAGGGCTTCAATACCATGGACTTGAAGAAATTGGAAGAAGCTGCACCTATGGCGTTTGAAATAGGGTTTGTTTTCAATAAATACACTTTAGGCGAAGATTGCATGGAGCGTTGTAATATTGCTCCTGACGTATACAATTCTGCAGATTTCGATATGCTTGCGGAGTTAGGATTTACCGATTCTCAAATAGAAGCTGCCAATGATTATGTAGTTGGAACCATGACTGTAGAGGGCGCACCTAAATTGAAAGACGAGCATTTGCCGGTTTTTGATTGTGCAAACCGTTGTGGTAACAAAGGCGAACGTTTGTTGCATGCGTTTTCGCACATTCGCATGATGGCTGCTGCACAACCTTTCATTTCCGGTGCAATCAGTAAAACCATCAATCTTCCTAACGAAGCAACTCATGAAGATATTAAAAGTTGCTACGAATTAAGCTGGAGATTAGGACTTAAAGCAAATGCTTTATACCGAGATGGTTGCAAATTGAGTCAGCCATTGAGCAATAAATCTGAAAAGAAAGAAAAAGCAGATAAGGCGGAATTAGCCGCTCAAAACGAAACCAAAAATACGATTCGAATTGCAGAAGAATTGACTCCAGAAGTGGTTTTAGAAGCTGCAAAGCACATTCTAAATCAAAGTACGGATACTAAATTCAAACGTCAGTTATCGAATATCGTTGAGAAGAAAAGACTGCCAAACCGACGCAATGGATTTACTCAAAAAGGTCGTGTTGGAGGACAAACCATCTTTGTTAGAACCGGTGAATATGATGATGGTACCTTGGGTGAAATCTTTATTGATATGCATAAAGAGGGAGCGAGTTTCCGTTCATTGATGAACTGTTTCTCTATCGCAGTATCTGTAGGTTTACAGTATGGTGTTCCTTTAGAGGAGTTCGTTGACAAATTTGCATTTACCCGCTTCGAACCAAGTGGAATGGTAGAAGGGCATCCAAACGTGAAAAATGCAACTTCGATCGTTGATTATATTTTCCGACTCTTGGGATTTGAATACTTGCGTCGCGATGATTTGGTTCAAATCAAACCGGCTGAGTTACCAGGACAAGCTCCAAAAGCAGAAGCCCCTGTAATTAGTGAATTTAAGCCATCTTTTGATCCTGTAATGCCGGTTTCCTTAGACGAGCAGCGCATGAAAAAGGCAGAAGCGGCGGGGGTTAAAGATATGCAAGATCATCTTCGCGATGTACAGAGCGATGCCCCAGCATGTAACGTTTGTGGACATATTACCGTTAGAAGCGGAACGTGTTACAAATGTTTAAACTGTGGTAACAGCTTAGGTTGTAGCTAAAGAATATGAGTTAAACACGTAAAGGCCTCCAATTTGGGGGCCTTTATGCATTATACACTTTTGTAAAGGGTTATTTGGATTCATCTAAATGAAAAAAAGAGGAAGTTTTCAAGTAATTTTGCAGTTATATTATGGGTTTCGAGAAGGTTACTAGAGAAGAAAATTACAGCGAATGGTACAATCAATTGGTTTATAATGCCGATATGGCCGAACATAGTGCCGTAAAAGGGTGCATGGTCATTAAACCACATGGGTATGCTATTTGGGAAAATATGCAGAAGGTTTTGGATCAAATGTTCAAAGATACGGGTCATTCAAACGCTTATTTTCCGTTGTTTGTTCCTAAATCTTTATTCGAAAAAGAGGAGAAAAATGCCGAGGGATTTGCTAAGGAATGTGCGGTGGTGACGCATTATCGATTAAAAGCAGATCCGAATAAGCCTGGCTCATTGATGGCCGATCCCGATTCAAAACTTACTGAGGAATTGGTAGTAAGGCCTACGTCAGAAGCCATAATTTGGAATACCTATAAAAATTGGATTCAAAGTTATCGGGATTTGCCTATCTTGATAAACCAGTGGGCAAATGTTGTACGTTGGGAAATGCGTACGCGTTTGTTTTTGCGTACCGCAGAATTCTTATGGCAGGAAGGTCATACTGCCCATGCGACCCAACAAGAGGCATTAGAAGAAGCCACTCGCATGTTAGATGTTTACGCTACCTTCGCTGAAGAATATATGGCCATACCCGTTATTAAGGGGGTTAAAACGGAGAATGAGCGTTTCGCTGGCGCGGTTGAAACCTATTGCATTGAGGGCATGATGCAAGACGGTAAGGCCTTACAGATGGGAACCAGTCATTTTCTTGGTCAAAATTTCGCAAAGGCATTTGACGTAACATTCCAAAATAAAGAAGGTAAAATCGAATCTGTTTGGGCAACAAGTTGGGGAGTTTCGACTCGTTTGATGGGTGCTTTAATAATGGTTCACAGTGATGATGAGGGTTTGGTTATTCCTCCCAAATTAGCACCGATACACGTGGTAATGATTCCAATTTATAGAAAAGACGAAGAGAGAGACGCGGTTTTAGATCGTTTGGATGAAATTGCGAAATCATTAAAAGCGGTAGGGCTACAGGTGAAAGTTGACAATCGCGATACTCATAAACCAGGATTTAAATTCGCGGAATGGGAGCAAAAGGGAATTCCTGTGCGTTTGGCTTTAGGACCCCGTGATTTGGCTCAAAATACGATTGAGTTGGCTCGCCGTGATCTAAAAACGAAGGAAAGTGTTTCTATGGATGGTTTGGTTGAAAATATTCAAAACCTATTAGATGAAATACAAACCTCACTATTCGCAAAGGCAAAAACTTTCCTAGAAAACAGAACATATACGGTGAATTCTTGGGAAGAGTTTGTAGATGTTTTAGAAAATAAACAAGGGTTTGCCCTCGCTCATTGGGATGGAAGTGGCGAAACAGAAGCGAAAATTAAAGAATTAACAAAAGCAACGATTCGCTGTATTCCATTAGACAATCCTTTGGAAGCGGGAACATGCATTTTAACAGGCACTCCTAGTACACAAAGGGTCGTTTTTGCGAAGTCGTATTAATCATTTCAAAACCAAATAACATCGGTCTGTGGCCTATTGGCTACAGACCTTTTTTCATTTATTCCACCAATGAAGAAGTATCCACAATGGATTTCTTCTGGATTTAAGGATAGAAATTCACGCATAACAGGCTGATCCATTTCGTTTCCAGTCGTCCAATATCCCCCAAAATGGAGTTGCTCAGAGAGCATTAAGTACATATTCTGTACCGCAGCTCCCAAAGAGGCATATTCTTCCCAAAGCGGTACTTTATTTGAAGGTTTTAGAATTATTGCAATGGCATGAGATAGTTTTTTCGGGTATGTAGCCATTTTAGCCAATTTATCGTTTTGGGGTTCTTGTTGGGTTTGAATGTAACTTTCTCGTATTTTTTTCGAGAATAATTCAAGTTGATCGGGTTCGAATACTACAAACCTAAATGGAAGGGTTAATTTATGAGAGGGTGCCCAAATAGCGGCATCTAAGAGTTCTGATATAAGTTGTTTAGGGGCAATTTGTCCATTGAATTCTTTAAGAAAATGGCTTCTGCGAGTTTTCAATTTTTGTAGCATCTTTTCGTTTTTTTCTTTGTATATAGATATTAACAAAAATAGCGCATAAAATGATCAGCGTGCCTAAATAGAAACTTATATTAAGTTCTTGGTTTTCTTTGAATATTAAAATTCCCAAAAGAATGCCATAAACGGGTTCAAGATTGATGGTTAAATTGGAAGTAAAGGCACTTAATTGATTTAAAGCAGTTGTTGCTAAATAAAAAGTGAGGTTTGTGCAGAGTACTGAAAGTATAATCAGCCAAACTAAGTCTAACGCACCATTTTGAAGGTTGTTAATATCAAATGAATTGGGTTGGAATTGAGGGAAGTTTGCAATGTTTTCAGGATAAATAAAAAGCATTACAAAGGTTAAAAATACAGCTCCAGAAAGCATTTCAATACTACTAATACTCAAAGGATGGGCATGGCTAATGTACTTTTTATTTAAAGTGCTGAAAAGGGCGGCAAGGGATGCGCTTATTATTCCAAGTCCGATAGCCCAAGAATAAGATAAATTCTCGGATGGGGCTTCTGGCAAAGAAAAAGAGATGAGAGCAACTCCAGCAACTACGATCAAGCCCGACACAATTTCCTTTTGTTGAAAGGGGCTTCTCATCAACAAAGGTTCAAAAATTGAAGTGAAAAAGGATACAGCACCCAGGCATGCTAAGGCAATGGAAACGGAATTTCCCATTTTAATACTGCCATAGAAGGTAAGCCAGTGTGCCGCCACAATGATTCCAATTAACCATAATCGTATTCGAGTTGTTGAATGGGTATTTTTTACCGCTTTCCACACGGAAGGAATTAGAAAATATACGGCAGCAGTAATTAGCATGCGGTGCCAGACTAATTGAACGGAATCGTAAGAGATAAGTTTTCCTAAAATAGCAGTGAAGCCCCATAGGAATACCGAAATATGAATAAAAAGATGCGCGCGGAGGTAAGAGATGTTTTTCACGTTGGGAGTCTCTATAAAAAATCAAGGCCGTACAAAATGCACGGCCAGGATGTTTGGTATGTAAAAGCGCGTAACAGTTGGTGTTACCCTGTAACGGAGTAACGCTACAAATATAGTAAAAAATCTAAAAGTCAAACAGGAAAAATATCAATTGTATTTTCCTTTGTATTTCTGTTTAACTTCATTCACAATGCTTCGTAATTCTTGTTCCTTGTCTTTGTTCATTACCAGTAATACTTCATTGGAATCTACAATGACTAAATTTTCGACACCGCTAATGATGGTAAGTTTATCGGCATTGGCAAAAACCAGATTTTGACCTGAATCTTGAGAGAGTGTATTTTTGCCTATCAAGGCATTTTGGTTCTCATCCTTCGGAGAAACGTCCCATAGGCTTTTCCAAGTACCTAAATCGCTCCATCCAAAATGAGAAGGCAATACAAATACTTTTTTATCTTTTTCCATGATTCCATAATCAATAGACACGTTAGGACATTGGCTATATGCATTTTCTATTTGTTCAGAACTACGTTCATGTTGATAATCGATATCTGCAAATAGGGCGTGTATTTCGGGTAATTTATCTTCAAAACGCTGGCAAATGGACTGTACACTCCATGCAAAGATTCCAGCGTTCCATAAAAACTCTTTACTCTCAATGAAGTTTTTGGCAATTTCTTCCGTGGGCTTTTCGGTGAAAGTTTTAACGGGGTGAATGCCTTCTTGAATGCTTTCTTTGGTAAATTGAATATACCCATAGCCTGTATCGGGTCGCGAAGGTTTAATTCCTAGCGTAACCAAGCCGTCTTGTTCAGCGGCAAAATTCAAGGCCCTTAAACTGGTTTCTGCAAAGGTAGGTTCATCGGTGATTAAGTGATCTGAGGGGGCCACCATGCAAACGGCATTTGGGTTCTTTTGTTTTAGATAATAACTAGCAAAGGCAATACATGGGGCTGTATTTTTACCCATGGGTTCTTTCAAAATTTGCTCATCCTTAATATTGGGAATATGCGCTTTAATAAGTTCGGTATAATCAGCATTTGCAACGATGTAGATATTTTCTTCGGGAATAAAGTGAGTAAATCTTTTATAGGTTTGTGTGATCAAAGATTGGCCGGTTCCGAGTATATCCATGAATTGTTTAGGGAAACTTTTTTTACTTATTGGCCAAAAACGGGTTCCTATCCCTCCGGCCATAATAATGATATAATGATTTTTGTTCATGGTTGTTTTTAAATAATTCCTTCTTGGTATAAATCGTGTACATGCACCATGCCGATATATTCTTGGTCTTGCATAACGATTAATTGACTAATTTTATGAGTTTGCATAATTTGTGCGGCATCTACGGCTAGTTCCGCAGCTTGAATGGTTCTGGGTTTTGAGCTCATAATATTTTGTGCTTGAAGTCCATTGAGATTTTCATTCTGTGCCAACATTCTGCGAATATCACCATCGGTTATTATTCCGACCACGTTATGTTCACTTATTACTGCGGTAGCTCCTAGTCGACTTTCCGTAATATTTACGATTACATTTTTCCAATTCGTTTCAGGTGATACAAACGGGCATGCGTGTTGATTGGCAATATCTCCGCAGTTTAGATAAAGTCGTTTGCCCAATGCGCCTCCGGGATGGAATTCTGAAAAATCTTGATTGTTGAAATTTCGTATTCGTATTAGGGCTACGGCAAGGGCATCGCCCATGAGCAATTGTGCCGTGGTGCTAGTAGTGGGTGCTAAATTATTTGGACACGCCTCTTTATTTACGGTAGTGTTAAGTACAATATTGGATTCTTTAGCAAGTTGCGATTGCAAATTTCCAACAATAGCGATAATAGGATTGGTTCTTTTCTTCAACAGGGGAATTAGGGTGGTCATTTCTGATGTATTTCCACTTTTGGAAATCGCAATTATTACATCATTTTTTTGAATCATTCCTAAATCTCCATGAATAGCATCAGCAGCATGCATAAAAAGTGCCGGTTGACCTGTACTGTTGAGAGTTGCCACTATTTTTTGTGCAATTATTGCACTTTTTCCAATTCCCGTTATAACGACTCTTCCCCGTGCTGCTAAAATTATTTTAACGGCTTCTGCAAAATTTTGGCCAATGAAACCACGTAAATCTTGAAGGCTATTCAATTCATCATCAATGGTTTTAAGTCCAAATTGGATTATTTTTTCGTCGGGAAATTCGCTTAAATTGAGATTCATGAATGGGGTTGCTAGTATGCGTTTATTTAAAGCTTTCCACAAAATAAGGGAAAAATAATGATGCTTATGGATTTCATTAGTAGGAAATACGTTTAAACATTTATTATTTCGCAGTCTTAATGCATTGTTAACATACAAATTTGTTGTAAATTCACATACTTAATCAGAGCAGGTAAAAAAGATGACCGCAATTTCAGGATATGACACCAAGGATCCTAAAGTATTCTTAAAGGAATTCTTTGGTTTTGATACATTCAAAGGCAATCAGGAAGTCGTGATACGCAGTATCATGGACGGAAAAGACTGCTTTGTGATCATGCCTACGGGTGCGGGTAAATCTATGTGTTACCAATTACCGGCAATGATGCTCGACGGCACGGCCATTGTTATTTCTCCTTTAATTGCATTAATGAAAAACCAAGTAGATAATTTACGGGGGTTTTCAAGAAATGCAGGAATGGCACATTTTTTAAATAGTTCCCTAAATAAAGCGGATCTTAATCAGGTAATCGACGATGTTATCTCGGGGGAAACTAAACTTTTATATGTTGCTCCAGAAACCCTTAAGAAGCCTGAAACCTTAGAATTATTAGCAAAAATTAAGGTGTCGTTTGTGGCGGTAGATGAGGCGCATTGTATATCAGAATGGGGTCATGATTTTAGGCCGGAATATCGGAAAATCAAGCAAATGGTGCGCAATATTGGCGATATTCCCATTTTGGCTTTAACGGCAACGGCAACCCCTAAAGTACAGCATGATATTCAGAAAAACCTGAATATGCTGGATGCCAATTTATTCAAAAGTTCCTTTAATCGACCTAATTTATATTACAAGGTTCGTCCTAAAGGCCGCAAAGACGTAGTTCATAAAGAGATTATCACGTTTATTCAGCAACATCCCGAATCATCTGGGATTGTATATTGTTTATCTAGAAAAAAAGTAGAGGAAATTGCTCAGATGCTAGAGCGAAATGGCATCAAAGCGCTGCCTTATCATGCAGGTCTGGATTCAAAATTGCGAGCCCAACATCAAGATGCTTTCTTGATGGAAAAATGTGATGTAATTGTGGCAACTATAGCGTTTGGTATGGGTATTGATAAACCAGACGTGCGATATGTAATTCATTACGATGTACCTAAAAGTTTAGAGGGATATTACCAAGAAACTGGCAGAGCGGGTCGCGATGGAATGATTGGAGATTGTTTGCTTTTTTACAATCCTAATGATATCGAGAAACTCGAGAAATTCATGAAGGACAAACCAGTTGCAGAGCAGGAAATCGGTCATCTATTAATCGCAGAAACTGAAGCCTTCGCAGAAAGCAGTCAGTGCAGAAGAAAATTGTTGCTTCATTATTTTGGAGAGGATTTTAATGAGGAGGATTGTGAAAAAATGTGCGACAATTGTGCACATCCAAAGCCGAAGGAGGATGTTCAAGAAAGCATGACCTTAGCGCTTCAAATGGTCCATGATATTCAAGGCGATTTTACCCTAACGCATTTAGTAAATGTTATCGTTGGTAATACTGCAGATGCACAAATAAAACATTACGGTCACCACCTAATTTCACATTTTGGAGTAGGTAAAAACCGTGACAAAATATATTGGAAATCCGTATTCCGTTTGGCACTTGTTGAGGGCTTCCTAAACAAGAATATAGAACGTTATGGATTATTAAGTCTAACGCCTAAAGGCGAGGCTTATCGAGAGGAACCTTATGAGCTACTTATGCCCGTAGATACAGAGTTCGACCATGTGAGCGACGAAGACTTTGATAGCTTCAAGCTCGAATCCCTCAGCGACAAGAATTTGTTTAAAGGACTGAAGGAACTGAGACGTAAAGTTGCGCAAGAGATGGAATTGCCGCCGTACGTAATTTTTCAGGATCCCAGTCTGGAAGACATGGCCACAAAGTTCCCTATCACCATAGAGGAACTGGCTAACATCAATGGGGTGGGAAGAAACAAAGCCCAGAAATTTGGGGCTCCCTTTATTGCCTTCATCGAAAAGTATGTAAAAGACAATGACATCGAAAGACCGATGGAAGTTGTTTTGAAAGGCAACTCTGAGCGTTCTGCAAAACGCGTGAATATCATTTTGAATATCGACAAAAAGGTGGATTTACCAGATATTGCCGATCAGCTCAAAATTGAATTCGACGAGATGTTGGAAGAACTTACTCAAATTGTAAATTCTGGCACCAAGATTAACATCCGCTACTTCCTGAATCAATTTCTTGATGAGGATTTACAGGAAGAAATTATCGATTATTTCCGTACCGAGGAGGTAGAGGATATCGATGCGGCTGTGGCCTATTTTGATGGTGAATTTACCTATGAAGAATTAAAACTGATGCATCTTCAGTTTATGAGTGACGTAGCCAATTAACATTCGTGTATTATTTTTTTAGCTGTTCGTAGATTAATCCCCTTATTTTTGTCCTGCTTTAATTTGTAACGCACCTTTGAATCAGGATATACAACAGCTAGAATCCGTCTTTCGGAAATTTCGACCCGGTCTCGTGGCGTTTGCTATTACCTTGGTAAACAATCCCGACGATGCCGAAGAAATTGTGCACGACGTATTTTTATCGTATTGGAACGGAGGGCAATTCAGGGAGATACACGAAGAAAACTCCCTGAAAAGCTATCTGTTTACTTCGGTTCGAAACCGTTCATTAAATCATATTCGTAAATCTAAAGTAGATTATAACGATCTACCAGAGGATGATATCTATGTAGATTCGGATCCCGGAATTGTGGAAGCCTTAGAATTGAAGCATGTGCAAGAAAAATTGGCCTTCTTGATTGAGAAATTGCCCACGAAGTGTCGTCAAATTTTTATGATGAGCCGAAATTATGAACTTTCACATAAAGAAATTGCCGAAATTTTAGATATTACCCCTAAAACTGTTGAAAACCAGATTTCAATTGCACTCAAATTCTTACGGATTTATTTTCCAAGAAATTAATTTATAAGACCTTATAGGTTTAATTAATTGAGTTTTCGTCTCAATTTTTTTATATCTATGGAGCGATCATTTCGTTGTAAACAGCTATATACTGTTGAAGTATGGTATTTAAATCAAAGGTTTTAGCGTGTTCCAATGCATTTTTTCGAAAGGTACTTAACAATTCATCATTGGTTAATAAGCGTAGGGCGTTTGCGGCCATATCGTTATAATCGCCAATTTCGGATAGAAAACCGGTAACCCCTTGAATATTAACCTCGGGAAGTCCCCCGGCATTGGTTGAAATAACTGGGACTTCACAAGCCATAGCCTCTAAAGCACTTAATCCAAAACTTTCACTTTCAGAAGGCAAAATAAAGAGGTCGCAAATACTCAATATCTCCTCAATAGCCTCTTGTTTACCAAGGAAAGTTACTTTATCGCAAACTTTTAATTCGCGGCATACTTTTTCAATATTGGAGCGTTCGGGTCCATCTCCAATGAGCAGTAATTTAGATGGAATTTCTTTTTGGATGATATTAAAAACACGAACCACATCTTCCACCCGTTTTACTTTGCGGAAATTGGAGGTATGCACTACAACCCGTTCGTTATTAGGAGCAATCACATCCTTAAAATGTTGCCGGGGCTTTTTATTGAATCGTTCAAAATCAATAAAATTGGGGATCATACGGATGGGTCGTTTTACGGCGAAATGTTTAAGGGTATCACGTACTAAACTGTCTGAAACTGCTGTAACGGCATCGGATTGATTGATACTCCAGGTAACCACGGGTTCATAGCTGGCTTCCCGTCCTACTAGGGTTATATCTGTGCCGTGTAATGTGGTTACAACGGGTATGGTAAGTCCTTCTTCTTGAAGAATTTGTTTTGCCATTAACGCAGCAGAAGCATGCGGAATGGCATAATGAACATGTAAGAGTTGCAATTTATTCCCTTTTACGATTTCGACGATTTTACCTGCCAAAGCGGTTTCATAAGGGGCATATTGGAATAAGGGGTATTTAGGGATATAGACCTCATGGTAATAAATATTTTCCATGAAGGCTTCTAAACGTGCAGGTTGGCTGTAGCTTATAAAATGAACTTGATGTCCGTTTTTTGCTAGCGCTTTTCCTAATTCGGTAGCTAAAACACCGCTTCCCCCAAATGTCGGATACAATACAATTCCAATTCTCATTATTAAGGTAACAAAGTTCTTTAAAAAATGGCAAGAATGGGTTTATATTTACCTTTATTATTTTTATGGAAGAGGTGGAGTTATTTTCAGATGCCTATTTTATGGGGAAGGCCCTTCAATTGGCTCAACAAGCTTTTGATGAGGATGAAGTACCTATAGGGGCCATAGTGGTTCATAAACAACGTATAATAGCCAAAGGGTACAATCAAACCGAACGATTGACCGATGTTACGGCGCATGCCGAGATGTTGGCGATAACGGGTGCAGCTCAATATTTAGGTGCTAAGTTCTTAGACGAGTGTACGCTCTATGTTACGGTAGAACCGTGTACGATGTGTTTTGGTGCGATTCAATGGGCGCGACCAGCGAGATTGGTTTTTGGGGCATCCGAACCTAAAACAGGTTTTCAAAGTAAGGGTTTGGAAGTTCGTACTAAGATGGAATTGGTAGGGGGTATTCGCGAATCGGAATGTGCGGCGCTAATGCGGGCATTCTTTCAGCAAAAGCGCACCTAACTTAATCCTTTACCGAGTGAATCTGAGTTACTGCAATTCATAAGCCCCGATATCTGCAGGGT
Source organism: Bacteroidia bacterium (assembly GCA_965655465.1). Lineage (GTDB taxonomy): Bacteria > Bacteroidota > Bacteroidia > NS11-12g > UBA955 > VMCP01. The sequence goes on from CBFHGY010000014.1 coordinate 15,848, forward strand.
CGGTTCTTGGGTTTCCCAATAAATCGTTGGAAAGCGAAATGGGACTCACTTTATTTACCGCCTTAGAACCCGCTTCTAAAGTATAATCGCCTTTGTTGGTATTGGTAAAGTTTGGATTCTGATTGAATAGACTGGTACTTTCCTGGAACAACTTCAACTCATCAGCTGTTTTAAACAAATTGAATCCTTGATTCGCCACGGTAAATGTATTTTGATCGGATGCGTCGAGAGCCATTTCTTCTGTTTTATATCCCCAAATAATCGAGTTTTTAATGGCGATAGCTAGGGGATGGGTACCCAATAAATAACCATTTCCATCTCTTAGGGTATTGGTGAGTCCGAAATGTCCTGAATTACGATTTGTGAAGTAGGAATGGTCTGCAAATGTGCAATGATTGAACGAATAATTTCCTCCAAAATAACCTAAAAAAGTATAGCTTCCGGCATCTGCAAACAGACAGTTTTCAGCTGAAATTGCAGCACTTACTCCTATTAAACAGGCTTGTCCGCAATATTGGATTTTGGTGTTTTTAAGCATTAAACAAGGATTATTCCCCAGTGCTTGGGAATCGGTTCGCAGGCCTACAATGGCATTGCTGATATCGGTATATTCGATATTTCCAATTCCTCCTGGAGCGAAATAAATGCCGTACCATTGATTGGGTAAATTTTGTGTTGCTGCGATGGGTTTGTCTCCACGAAATTCAATACGATCTTGGGCGGTGCCTTTAAGGTCTAGTTGACCAAAAACGTATAAGCCAGTTCGAGCAGATGCGTACACTTTAACCCCTTTTTCGATGGTGAATTTTGAATTAGAAGCTACGTAAGCGCCATTGATAATTACATAAGGCTTGCTCATATCGTTCCAAATCGTATTATTCGGAATAATGCTGTCTTTCACATAATGAGCATCCCAACCGTAAGCAGCTAAAATCAATTTCGAACTTTGAGTTCCCACAGAAGCAATAAGCGAATCGAGTACGAGAATGGGTAAGGTTTCGTTATTGGCTTGTAATCGGCATTGCACGAATAAGAAGACACTGTCTTGTGGGGCTATTTCCATGTTGTCGATGCGGTTGCCCGATATGCCGTCGATATTAATTTGATATGGCGATTGATCACCGCCGGCTATATAAAAATTGGCCTTGACCCATAAGTCGCTTGTGTTTTTTATACTGAGAAGTTTTGTAACGGAAATAGGATAGGTTCCCGTTTGTGGTTGGCGGGTAAAAACGGTATCAAAAAAGACGGTATCGGCAGAAATCTCAAGCTTGGCATTCTGTGTGAATTCGGGTGATTTTATACACGCATTTAATAAAAATAAGAGTCCAAATAGTACATAAATGCGGTAAAAACGAAATTTCTGGGTTGGTGCGGGGTTCATAGGGACTATTTGAATATGTCTTCGTTATTTAAGATACTTTGATAACTGTAATAACGCTCTTGAGTAATGTTTCCTTGTTCAAGTTGAGCAAGAATGCCACATTCGGGTTCATGAATATGTGTACAATTATTGAATTTACAGGATTTCATAAAACGCCTAAATTCAGGGAAATAATGTGGAAGTTCAACGGCAGGGATATCCACCACTCCAAAATCCCGAATACCTGGAGTATCGATAATTTGAGTTCCGTCGGTGGTAGTAAACATTTCTGCAAACGTAGTGGTATGTTTTCCCTTGGAATGATGCGCAGAAATTTCACCAACACGGGCATTGAAATCGGGATAAAGTGCATTCATGAGGGTAGATTTCCCCACTCCAGAATGCCCAGCCAATAAAATCCGTTTACCCCGAGTTTCGGTTTTAAAAGCTTCTACGGTATTGGGGTCTAGGGCAGAACCGAAATAGATTTGTACCTGCGCCTGTTTATAAATTCGAAATATTTCTTGCTTTACCTCTTCAAATTGAGATCCAAGCAGGTCGGCTTTATTGAGAAATAATATGGATGGAACATGGTATGCTTGACAGGCCACTAGAAAGCGATCGATAAATCCCAAGGAAGTTCGAGGCGCAATAATACTGGCTACAAGCACGGCAGCATCGAGATTACTGGCTAGGATTTGACGTTTAGAGCTTAATTTATTGGCTTTTCGCACAATCCAATTATTTCTAGGAAAAACCTCAATAATGCGAGCAGTATGTTCGTAATTGCTGTCTTCTTCTAAAAGAACGCGATCTCCAACGGCAACCGGATTGCTGGTGTCGAGTTGTTGTAGCCTCATTTTACCACGGGTTCGTGCTTTCCAAACAATACCTTCCTGGGTACGAACCATATACCAGCTGCCGGTTGATTTGGTTACGGTTCCTTCCATTCAATTAAAAGATTTGTTTGCAGATTTCTTTAGTTTGGTGTGATTTTCCCATGGTATAAAAGTGTAATACGGGAACATCAAAAGCCATGAGTTCTTTGCATTGTTGGGTTGCCCATTCGATGCCCACTTGATTTACTTCTGCATTGTTTTTACAGGATTCTACAGCACTTACCAGTGCATCGGGTAAATCAATATGGAAAATTTTAGGTAAAATATTTAATTGACTTTTGGTTGCCAATGGTTTTATGCCTGGAATAATGGGTACGTTAATTCCATTTTCTCTACATTTTGCAACAAAATCAAAATAATATTGATTGTCGAAGAACATTTGTGTTACTAGGAATTCTGCTCCAGCTTCTACTTTGCGTTTTAAATAGCGCAAATCGGACTGTAAATTGGGCGCATCCATATGTTTTTCTGGATAACAAGCTGCACCAATATTAAAGTTGGATTCCATTCCATTGTTTAATTCTTCATCTAGATAAACTCCGGAATTCATATTTTTAATTTGATGAATTAAGTCGAGCGCATTCTTGTTTCCATCATTTTCAGGAGTGAAATGTAAATCGCCTTTTCTCGCGTCACCCCGCAAGGCGAGCACATTATCAATGCCGAGAAAATTAAGTTCTATTAAAGCAGTTTCTGTATCGTCGCGGGTAAAACCGCCGCAAATAATGTGCGGTACCGCATCAATTCGGTATTTATTTTGGATGGCCGCACAAATGGCAACGGTACCCGGACGTTTTCGAGTAGATACTCTGTCGTAAGAACCGTCTGTGCGTCTTTTTAGTATATAATCTTCACGGTGGTAGGTAACGTCGATAAAAGAGGGATTGAACTCCAATAATGGATCAATGCCATTATAAATGCTTTGTATGCCTTCTCCTTTTAAAGGTGGGAGAATTTCGAATGAAAACAAGGTTTGTTTTCGTTGAGCAATATGATCAGTAATTTTCATTAGAACGTAACGTTAACAGTTAGGGTTCCTTTGTTGCGAATTACCGTAACCGGAACAATATCTCCTTTATTGAATTTGCCCAAAGCCGACATGTATCCCATCATGTCCTTTACCTCAAAATCACCCATTTTAATTACAACATCATCTCTTTGTAACCCAGCTACAGCCGCAGGTTTTTCTGGGGTGACCCCATCGATTCGCATGCCTTCACCAGAAAATGAGTAATCCGGCATTACGCCTAATGTTACTTTAAATCTCATTTTACCTGGGGAAATATCTTTGGTTTTTACAAAGTCGAGTTTCTTGCGTTTTGTGTTACAAATTACTTGTTTGATGGTATTGATGCTGTGAAACATGCCTTCGTAATTGATGCGATTCTCGTCATCATCGGGGGTATGGTAATCGCGGTGTTGCCCTGAGAAGAAATGCAAAACTGGAATATTTTCAAGATAAAAACTTGCATGATCAGAGGGTCCTAATCCGCTTTCTGTAGTTGCAATGCGAAGCACTTGGGTATCGGTATCTATTTTTTTCAAAACTTCTAGCCATTTTGAAGAAGTACCTACACCGTTAATGGAAAGCGTTTTTTTAGTAGAGTCGATTCGACCTAACATGTCGATATTCACTACATAATTGATTTTTTCTAGGGGAATTAAAGGATTCTTTGTGAAGAATTTAGAGCCAAGTAATCCCAATTCTTCACCGCTGAATGCGATAAATAGGTAATTGTTTTTACGTAATCCCCATTTATTTAATTGTTTGGAGAGCTCTATCATTGCAGCAACTCCTGATGCATTGTCGTCGGCACCATTGTGAATGGCTTGAGGACCTTTGTAACGACTATTATCGTATTCGTTAAATCCTATATGATCGTGATGCGCGCAGATAATTACGGTTTTTCTTCTGTGGTTATTTTTAAATGCCACCACATTATGTCCAATAGCTTGAGGGGAAACCACCTTGCTTTTCATGGTTACGGTAAGGCCCTTTGGTAATGGGCGGCTTTGAGCAAAATAGAATACAGGTATTCCGGAAGACTTCACATTACGGTCTAATTTTCCGCTTGGTGGGGTTTGATTGGTATCATTTCTAAAAAATATAACCCCAACAGCTCCGTATTTAAGGGCATTTTGCACTTTGGTATTGATATCGGCATATTGTGCAATTTCGCTGTGTGGGTTTTCACTTTCTCCGAAAAATCCCAAACGAATAGCGGCTATTTTACCTTTAACATCTTCCCCTTCAAATTCGTTTTTGCCCAGTTTCTCTGCAATAATTCCAAAACCTACATCTACCACTTCTGCGCTGCAACTATCGTAATCCGCGGTTTGAGACAAGGGGTAGTAATCGTAATTCATTCTAAAGGGATTGGCCTCACGAGCTCCACCCATGGGGTTGATTTGCAAAACACATTCATCGGAGGCAATTCGAAATTGCGTCATGGTGAATTCTTGAAACCCATTTTTCCCTAAAAGTTGAAGTCCGTTCTTTTTGAATTCATTGGCGATATATGTGGCACTTAAAACCTCACCCGGTGACCCTGTTTGACGACCTTGTAATTCATCAGAAGCCAAATAGGAAACATGCGATTTGAGACGTTGCATAGATTCCCATTGATCTTTGGTATATCCAAGGGGAGTTTGTGCTTGGATGAAGGTGGAACTTGCTAGGGTGCTTAAAAAGATGCTTAGATATTTAGAATAGTTCATACAACGTTTTGATTAATATAATAGAGGATAATAGTGCAAATATAAATCGGATAACGGCGGTAGGTGTTTTTAATGCCGTTTTTTGTCCAAATGATGAAAAAATGACTACCCCTAGAGCCATCGGAAGATAAAACCACCCAACGAGGTATTGTGTTTGGAGTAAATCGATACTGTTTAATGAGGGCAATACAGATGCACCAAGTGCGGGTGCATTGGATGTGTTTATGTATTGTAAAATAGGGAACACTGAGAGCAATGGTACCACACTCAATGATAGAGCGGTTGCTTGTTTAACGGGAAGCTTTAGTATCATTCGAAATAAAGGAACCATAACTATACCACCTCCTAAACCACTAAGGGCAACAACGGAGCCTGCAAAAATTCCTACCAAAACGCGATAAATCCACGGTTGTGAAGTGTTTGTCGTGGGTTCTACTGGGGAATCGTTTTCTTTTTTGAAAACCATATTTCCAATCGACAGTAATAAAAATCCCAAGAAAATCCATGAAAACCGTGATTGACTATACCAGTTTCCATGTTGTATTGCATAACTCATACCGGCAGCGGCAAACGCACCAGGTAAACCAATGAACAAACTGTTTTTGGGTTTATAGATACCCATTTTTATCTGTCGATAGATGCCCGACAAACCCGATGCAAAAACCAATGCTATCGAATTTCCAAGGGTAAAGCGCACGGCTTCAACATTGCTAATTTCCGGAAATTGTGCAAATAAATACCCTAAAACGGGGATAAAGATCAATCCACCTCCAACACCCATGATTCCGGCTAAAAATCCACCCAAAGAACCAATTAATAATAAGACTAAAACGAGTATCATCTGATTATCAACGCGGACTTAAAAACGCATTTAATTTGGCGGGATTGCTCAAATAAAAGGTTGCTTGTGAAATTAAAGGGTCTTTATCGAGCATTTGTTGATGATATTCAGACATATTGTACCACCTCAAATAAAGGGCACTGCGCAATTCATATAAATAGTAGTTGCTGTTTTCTTTGATATCGTAACTCAACCAATTTTCAAAGATTTTAGTATCTAACTTTATCAGATTTTGATATTGAAAAATGCTAGAATCTTTATCGCGAGCGAGCAATTCTTTAAAGGAAAAATCCATTTTCTTGGAACCTTCCTTCACAGCGTAATCTGTGAAGTCGCTAAGTAGCGCCCATGACTCCAAAGACTCCTTTTTGCGCCAATAAGATTCTTTTTCGTTGATGTAATCAAATAAGAGAAATTCTTTCTTTACCCAATCTAATAATGATTGTTGGGTGTTGCTACTAGTGCTAACATCAGGAAGTACTCCCGAACCATCGTACACAATGCGGCCATTCTTCGTTTTAAATGCTTTTAACGGAGAGGTTACAGAATTCCGGTAATCTATTTTTTGAATGCACCGGCCACTGGGTATGTGGTATTTTGCTGTGGTAATTTTCATTTGTGTCCGGTACGGTAAATTTTTGTAATTCTGTACCAGCCCTTTTCCAAAACTGCGGCTGCCCATTATAAGTGCTCGATCCAAATCTTGTAAACTGCCACTAACCACCTCGGATGCAGAAGCCGAAGATTCGTTTATAAGTACCACTAGGGGTAAATTAGGTGCCAGGGGCTCTTTGGGCGTTTTCCAGGGTTGATTTCCCTGTTTGTGAGCTCCTTTGAGATTCACAATCACGGTGTTTTTGGGTACAAACAAGCCAACAATTTCAACGGCTTGGTCTAGAAGTCCCCCTCCGTTATTTCTTAAATCTAGTACCAACCCTTTGATGTGATGACTGTCGATTTGATTTTTTAGGGCTATTTCTATTTCTTGAGCACAATTTTGCCCAAATTCATCGAGTTTTATATATCCATAATCGGAATTTATGGGCCCTTGAAATGAAACAGATTTTTGCTCAACTTGGCTGCGGGTAATTTTCTTCGTTAAGGTATCCGAACCTCTTAAAAGGGTTATGTTAAAGATTGAGTTTGGTGCTCCACGGAAATATTGCATCATTTCTTCGATGCTCCTATTTTTAAGATTTACCTCTCCTGCCTTCAGTATTATATCGCCATGTTTTACGCCTGCCTTATCAAAGCCGTACCCTTTTTCGATTTTTATTACCATGGGAAATTGGTTTCGAATTTGCACTCTACACCCAACTCCTCCATACTCGCCCTGTCTTTCTATTAGCGCTTCTTCTGCTTGGTATTCAGAATAAAATACCGTGTAAGGGTCTAACTTTTGTAACATGCTTTTAATGGCGTGCTGTGCCATTTCAGATGCAGGTACTTCCTCAACATATTCTTCTTGAACTGTTTTATAAACATTTGAGAATATTTCTAAGTGTTTACTGAACTCAAATAATTCATTCCCGTAGCGAAATCCACTTAAGGTAAAGATGATTAAAAGGATTAATAATACGGATTTAGGTATAAAAATGCGCACAGTCAAAAATACGATATGAATATGTAAAGGTCATGATTGTATCGATAAAAGGAATGAAATTGGGCATATTAGGTGTGCTTATTTACCTTTGTTGTATGCAAAGAACCTTCAATTTAGAACAAAAACTTGCCGATTGGGTTTATAACTGGTTGATTGGAGTTGGTTTTTCCGAAGAAAAGGCACTTTGGGTAAAACTGGCGATATTACTCGGTGTTTTAATATTGCTGGTTTGGGCAATTGCCTTTATATCGCGCCAAATTGTACAATCTTCCATAAAAGCCTATTCACAAAAGGTGCATCAACCCTTGTTGAATACCTTGGTTGAAAATCAAACCTTTAAATATTTAACCCGAATTATACCCTTAGGATTCGCAATGGTTTCTATGCCATTGGTATTACATGGTTTTGATGCCATCATAGAACCGGCGCAACGATTAATGGGCTTGCTAATGATCATTACGCTTAATCAATTTGCACAGTCGGTGCTGAAATTTGTAAAGGTTGTTTTGCTTCAATCCGATTCATTAAGAGACAAACCCATTGCCGCATATGTTCAGGTTGGCAGTATTATTTTTAATGTACTCGCCCTGTTGGTGGCTATTTCCCTTTTAACCGAAAGATCCATTTTAAGTTTATTAACCGCGGTAGGTGCTATGAGTGCTGCCTTGTTGTTGATTTTCAAAGATACCTTGGCAGGTTTGGCAGCTTCTGTTCGTATAAGTTCAGCAGATATGTTGCGCAATGGCGATTGGATTGAATTTTCGAAGTACGGTGCAGATGGAACGGTGATGGATATTAATTTGGTAAGTGTAAAAGTGCGCAATTTCGATAATACCTATACCACAGTTCCCACCTCAGCGTTTACTGCGGATGCATTTAAAAATTGGCGTGGTATGGAGGAGTCTGATGGCCGCAGAATAAAAAGATCCGTAACAATTTCACAACACAGTGTTCGTTTTGCTTCCCCCGAAATGATAGAAAAATTCAAGAAACACCCCTTGTTAAAAGAGTATATCGAAACGAAGTTAGAGGAAATTTCAAGGCATAATGAAACCGTGCAAAAAGAGGGAAAGGGCGTTGCGAGAAGCTTAACAAATTTGGGGTTATTTAGAACATATTTGCGAAATTATTTGGCTGCAAGGTCTGATATCCATGATCAATTAACGCTGTTGGTGCGACAATTGTCTCCCAGTGAAAACGGAGTACCTATGGAAATCTATTGTTTTTCTCGGATAAAAACTTGGGTTGAATTTGAAAATATACAATCGGATATTTTTGATCATGTTTTTGCAGCTGTGAAAGATTTTGATTTGGAGATTTTTGAAAATCATAGTGATAAGTCTTTCAGTCGTTTATTGAAAATGAGCGAAGAAGACCAACCATAATACATATTTTGGCACTATTCGTGTACTATTTTTTGAACAAAGCCAATGTATGCCGTAAACCTTAGAGTTACAGGCACTAAATTTGGCTTTGAATTCTAACATGATAAAACGCGTATTTGCCGCATCGATTGCATTCCTGATTTATACACTGACACCACTTTGGGGTCAGATGTCGGGTGCCTATACGATTGGGGGTAATGCGGGGTCGCGCAATTTTTCGAGCTGGGAAGATTTCGTTGCTGAATGGAATAAAAGTGGGATTTCTGGTAACGTAGATATCCAAGTACAAAGAGATGAAACCATCAGTAAGCGCATTGTTTTAAAGCAACATTCAAGCGCACAAACTTCCCCAAATAAGAAAATTCGTATATACGGAAATGGAAAGAAACTAATGGGCAATTTCAATCATGAAGTCCTCCATTTAATGGGTATTGATCATGTGGATATTCGGCAATTGGTTATTGAAAATTCGTCTACAAATACAGCACTTTTGGGACTTAGGTTTTCGAGTCGTGCCGATAGCAATATAATCGACAGTTGCAGTATCGTATTTACGAAATTGGAGAAATTGGGTACAGATACAGGAGCTTATATCGCGTTTACGCAAGATTCGGGTCGTATTACAAAAAGTTTGACTGCGCACCCAGGTATTGGAAATCAAATACGAAACGGAAACTTTTATTGCACTTTACCCCAATCTCCGGGTCCATTTTTTGGAATCTATGACCAACAAGGTACCGCAGATTATAGCCGAATTTCTACCCATAATATCTTTGAATCTAATCGCATTTCTACATTTTATGCCATTGGGATCTTCATGCGATTTGTGAATGGTGAACGTTGCATCAATAACCGCATTACCCGAGAAGAATGTGATGCAAATAGCCGCACAGATACCACCATGATAGGCATATTTTGTCTGGATGGGCGCTCTGATGTGCAGGAAATTGCTATTACAGATAATGAAATTGTACATCTGCCTTATAAAAATGCGGCCCTGAAGGATGCCGGGGATTATATTAAAAATCTCTTTGGAATTAATGTTTGGAAACTTATTGGAGGCAGTAAGAAAATAATTCGGATTGAAGGCAATACACTTGAGGATCTTACATTTTATCAGCGTTTTCATGGTGTGTTGTCACAGTATTCTGAGCAAGTAAGCATTAGCGAGAATCGCATTTATCAAATTCAAGGAGATCGGGGTTACTCGGTAGTTATTTATTCACAGTATGGCGATGATGTGCGTATCAATCGGAATTTAATTCGGCGTTTAGATTTAGGTTCTAGGAATACCGGACAAGGAACTTTGATTTTTTGTAATGAAATGGGTTCAGGTACATGGGGTTTAAATACGATACTAAGCAATGTTTTAGACTCGAATAGTGCGAGTACGGAGTTGTTTACCATTGCAGCTATGCGTAAAGGCAATTGGGATATAGGAGAAAATATTATTCAGTGGAATCAAACGTATAATGCTCAAGGGAAAACCATAGGGATTTACTTTTATTATTGTGAGAATACAGACATTCATGACAACCTTTTGGCCCATAATTACGGTCCATTAGAAACCTATGGAATGTATTCTACCAATTACAATACAAGTCAGTCTTTATATGTACGCAATAATACCCTCTACGATTCTATAGCGACCTCAACGGCGCATATAAGTGCATTTATGTATTTAGACGATGATTCCAAAACTGAAGTTGTTGGAAATATCATTCAAGGTATTGGATCACAAGATTTCTATCCGATGTACTTAAATACGGTAGGAATTTTGGGGGATGTAAAATACAACTCGATTTACCTCAAAAATTATGGCTCTGAAAACTGGGCATTTGAGGTCAATCAATACAGTAATTTTAAAGATTGGAATCTATCTGGGGCTCGTGATAGCTTTACTTATTGGATTCCTGGTTTGTTTAGAAATGATCAAAAAAGCGATTTTAGGTCTGCCGAATACCGAAATCAAAACAATGTTCCAAGTAGCACGAGAAATACCCGAGATGTTTTTGGGAGGCTGCGACACCCTTCTTATACGGATCGGGGTGCTGTAATCGATAGCTTGAATCTGGGAATTGTTTTAAAAGGGAATTTCCCAGATACCGTATGTTCGGGTTTTGAATTGGCCAAATTGGTGCAAATCTTCAATGGGTACAGCGATACGGTTACCGATCTTCGGTTGCAAATATTGCAAAATGGGGTGCTGAAAACCTATCATAAACGGCTTGCGATACGGGCAGGAGATACGAGCAGTTTTATCTTGGATGAGCCTGTTATATTGAATACTTGGGGTTGGAATTCTGTAAGATTGAACTTAGCCAGTGCCAATGATTTTGGCTTGGACGATACTCTAAATTATCGGATTTTCGTAAAACCATCACCCGGTGGCAGCATGTTAATAACGAATTTGGACTCCTCTAAACCCAATATTCCGGTTATCGGTAAGGACCATGATATTGTGGTGCTAAATCGAGAATGGGCATTTTGGGTTACAGCACCGAGGGGCTATTCACGTGCAGATTATGGTAAAAACCTCAAATGGTATGCCGAAACTCAGGCGTATACCGAAGGGGGCCGAACCATTCAAGGTGCTGGCTTGAAGGAGCCTAACTCGGGCTCTGATTTGAATTGGAACTTTACTTCTAACGATACAACATTGGAGGACAGTTTTGTATTCGTGAAATTGCGTATTTACGACCTATCCGGTGCTTGTGATACCCTGATTACGAGGCGCATATACATAGAACCAACCCCGATTTTGGACTTTGAGTTACAGGATACGATTTGTGTAGGCGATACCCTTTGGGTTAAAAACCTTACTCGTTTGAATGCAGGAAATTCTTATATGCGTTATTATTGGGATTTTGGAAACTCAGACACCAGTTCCGATTACAGTTTCTACACTATATACGCTGATTCTGGAGTCTATACAATTAGCCTCAAAGTAACCACATCGCCTTATAACTATGTATTTAAGTACAATAAAGATACACGAGTGAATCCTGTTCCGAATGTTTCATTTTCCAGAGGAATCGCCTGTGACGGTCAACTATTAAGTCTTGAAAATACCAGTGATTCTAGGTCAGCGAACTTTACTTGGGACTTTGGTGATGGCACTGCAAAAGTGCAATCTAATACAGCAGAAATGAGCCATCGATATACCCAACGAGGCAATTATTTTCTGAGTTTAATGGGCGAGGAGCGGGGATGTAGCAATGCCGTTGTTCAAAGGGTTACGGTTTTTGAACAGCCCATTGCACAAGCCCTAGTGGATACCGTTGCATGCCAAAATGCGATATTGGATTTTGTAAATAAAACCCAAATGACCAGCGCCATTTTTGGAGTAAGGTGGGATTTTGCAGAGGCGGGAGCTTTTGCAACTCAGAAAAATGTTCAATTTAAATACGATACTGCTGGATTCAAAAAGGTTCAATATTCGGTAAAAAGTGAATTTGGATGCACCGATACGACTTGGATTTCAATTGAAATAAAGCCGGCACCTCAAGTCCAATTTGTTTCTGATAAAACCTGCATCAATCAAGAAACAAAATGGGTAAATAAAAGTCCTTCCATATCAGGAATTCTAAGGCAGATCGAATGGAGAGTGAATGGGGAACTGGCAAGTACGAAGGATTCGTTTTTTCAAGATTGGATAGATACTGGTTCTCAAGAAGTTTCCTTGAAAGTAATATTTGATAATGGATGTTTCGACAGCTTGGTTCAAAAAATAAACGTGTTAAATGTTGCGCAAATTGATTTTGACTTTGAAGAACTTTGTGCCGGTGATAGCGTTAGCTTAATTAATACAACGGTCCCCGCAGAAGGGCTCGATTATATATGGACTTGGGGTGAGGGGAATACTTCCACCGAAAAAGATATTAAAGTGGTTTTTGATGCCACGGATTCCATGGATATTCCGGTGAGTTTAACGGCTAAAGGTCTTGGATATTGTGAGGCCATTCGCACACAATCGGTAACGGTTTTACCCAGGCCCAAAACCTGTGATTTTGTGTTTGATGTAGACTATGATTTTGCGTTTTATGGGATGATTTTTGAACCTATTAACGATCTTAGTATTGCAGGAGGTCAAATGGGTATCACCTATGTCTGGGATATTGAAAGTGGGGGTGAATTCATGAGGGCAGGCCTAGACGCTAAATTACAACACGCCTTTGATCAAGATGGCACTTATTCGGTCGCCATGACTGCAAAAACGGACGCACATGGCTGCACGTGCAGTGCCGAAAAGGTGGTGGTAATGGATAGATTATCGCGTTCAAACGAAAGTATTCATTGGAGTGTATTCCCCAATCCCGTTTCGGATTCTGAGTTTCAAATTAAGGGTACGGGAGCTCTTAATGGGGTTCGATTATGGAGTCTTGATGGGAAGTTTTGGGACTTAAATTACGGTCAAACTGGATCAGACAGTTATCGAGTTTCTCTTCCTGATTTATCCTCCGGTATTTATGAACTTGAATTGCGTGAATATGGCATTAATAAGCGTGTTCGCTTGGCAATTACTCGACCATAACTTGGTGGTTTAGTCCATTTTTCGTATCTTTGTATCAAATCATATTTCTAGCCTTTGCTAGATTTGGAAGTCCTCTTTTTCGCTAATTCGTCTGCTTGGGCTTCCGCAAATTGTTGTGGAATTTATCGATTTAATCATATTCGCCGCCTACCTTATTTCCATGGTAGGAGTGGGTCTATACTTTTATGTAAAGAACCAGTCGGTAGAGGATTACTTTCTAGGCGGAAGAAATATTGGAAGCATACACATAGGCATGTCTGTTGTGGCAACCGATGTTGGAGGTGGATTTTCCATTGGTTTAGGCGGACTTGGTTTTGTTATAGGCCTCTCAGGTTCATGGATGTTGTTTACGGGTTTAATTGGAGCATGGTTGAGTGCAGTTTGGCTCATTCCTAAGGTTTTTAAACTAACGGCCTTAAAAACTTTGTATTCCATGCCCCAGCTAATCAAACATTATTATGGAGCAGGAGCGGCAAGTATCGCAGCTGCTATTTCATTCATTGGTTATATAGGTTTTACGTCTTCTCAAATATTGGCCGGGGCAAAATTGGCATCCGCCACATTTGATGGAGTTTCTTTTGAAACGCTCCTTTTAATTATGGGGGTTTTTACGGTAGCATACACGGCACTTGGTGGACTTAAAGCGGTAATTTATACCGATACCATTCAATGGTTTATTTTGATGTTTGGACTGATGTTTGTGGGAATACCTGCGGCATACTTAATGCTAGGAGGTTGGGATTCAATAGTGCAGGTATTGCCAAAGGAAATGCTTCAGTTAGATCAAGTTTCTCCCATGAAATTTATAAATTGGAGTTTAACCATTATTCCTATTTGGTTTATTGGAATGACCTTGTACCAAAGAATTTTTGCTTCTAGAAATGAACAAGAAGCCAAAAGAGCGTGGTTTCTGGCGGGTTTATTAGAATGGCCATTAATGGCATTCATGGGTGTTATATTAGGACTTTTTAGCCGCGCAGCTTTCGAAATGGGTTTGATTGCGTTCCCCGGAGGAGTGGTAGATCCCGAATTAGGTCTTCCTTTGCTCTTACGGACCGCATTGCCGATTGGCGTTACCGGGGTGATTTTGGCCGCTTATTTTTCAGCTATCATGAGTACGGCCGATAGTTGTTTAATGGCAGCTTCAGGCAATTTTATCAGTGACTTTGTGGGGATTTTAATTCGATTGAGTCCCAAACAACAATTGCGGTTATCACAATGGAGTACGTTGCTGCTTGGGGCAATTGCCATCTATATTGGGTTGCACATGCGCAATGTTTTGGAGTTGATGTTGCTCTCCTATGCCTTCATGGTTTCAGGGCTTTTTGTACCCATAATTATGGCCTTAAGTGGAAGGTCAACATCTGGGCCTGCTGCTATTGCGGCTATGTTAGGCGGGGGAATTTCGGCGATGACACTCTTGTACTTTGATGTAGAAATTGCCTACGGTTTGGATGCAAATGGCATCGGACTTTCAATTTCTGCATTATTATTTGCGATTTTTCATAAATTTTTTAAACGGTAATTCCAGTTAATATGATACGATATACACATTATTCAGACCTTAAAGACGATTTTGTTTCTGGGGGGAACTTGGCACAATTTTTACATCAACACCTCGAAAAATATGGCGATGAGCCTGCATACATTCAGAAGGCAATAGATTATGTTTTTGAAAAGGGAGGTCATATCACACTTCAATTTTTTGATGATACATTGAGTGGTGCAGTTGTGGTTAATCAAACGGGAATGGGTGGTTATATTCCTGAAAACATCTTAGTTTATATCGCCGTGCGGTCTGATCTCAGAGGAAAGGGATTGGGCAAGAAATTGATGCAAGAGGTTATTAATCGGGTTCAAGGCGACATCGCTCTGCATGTGGAAGCAGAGAATCCAGCCCGATTTCTATATGAAAATCTTGGATTTAAAAATCCGTATTTAGAAATGCGGTTAAAACGAAATTAACTATGGCATTTTTAGAGTTATACAGACATAAGCTGAAGCATAATTTTGATTTTTTGGATGGCTTTATGAAGTCCGAGAATAAAGAATGGGCTGTAGTAACTAAACTGCTCTGTGGCAATAAGACGTATTTGAACGAACTTATCAATTTGGGAGTTACCGAATTTTGTGATTCAAGAGTGAGTAATTTAAAAACGATAAAGCAACTTGCTCCTCATGCACAAACGGTATATATTAAACCTCCTGCACGCAGGAGTATTCAATCGATAGTTCGTTACGCAGATGTAAGTTTCAATACCGAATTAGATACGATTGAAAGGCTCTCAGAAGAAGCCCTGATTCAAGGAAAGGTGCACAAGATTATAGTGATGATCGAAATGGGAGATTTGCGTGAAGGTGTGATGGGCGAAGATTTGTTGGATTTCTATGGAAGCTTGTTGCAGTTAAAAGGGGTGTCTATTGTCGGAATTGGGGCAAATATTAACTGTTTGAGTGGAGTTTTGCCGACCCAAGATAAATACATTCAATTGTCGTTATATAAGCAGCTTATAGAAGCGCGATTTGATATACAAATTCCTTGGATTAGTGGTGGAACCTCCATTACGCTTCCGCTTTTATGGCGAAAACAAATTCCTGCTAGTATCAACCATTTTAGAATTGGTGAAACCTTGTTTTTTGGAACTGATTTATTAAGTCAGGGTGTATTTGCAGAACTAAAGTCCGATGTAATTAAACTTTTTGCAGAGATTATAGAAATTTCTGAAAAACCCAAAGTGCCCATTGGGTATTTAGCCGAAAATCCGTCAGGGGAAAAGGTCGATATTGTAGATTCCGATTACGGTCAATTGGCTTTCAGGGCAATCGTTGATATAGGTTTATTGGATATTGCTATCGACTTTTTGAAGCCAACTGATACCGATGTGAAAATAGTTGGAGCAAGTTCAGATATGTTAATTCTTGATTTAGGAATTCAATGGGAAGCCTATAAAGTTGGAGATTTAATGTCGTTTAGCCTCAGTTATATGGGGGCTTTGGGAATCTTTAATAGCAATTATATCGAAAAGAGAGTGGTTGACTAAATTAGAATAGGCATTTTGGGGTAATTTCGCATCTATGTTCAACTCAAAGGGCTTTTTTTTGATATGTATGCTATCATTAGTAGCGTCCATAACAGGACAGGTCCCTGATACGTTGTCCCCTCAAATCGACAAATCGAGGTTGCAACTTCCAGAGTGGATTCATGATATGGTTTATGATACATCGAGCTCTACAAGACCTCGGTTTTTGGTTTATCCGACAATTGGATTCGCGCCCGAAACAGGTTGGGAGTTTGGACTGAGCAGTTTGGTGGTATTCCATTATAACAATGATACTACCTTGCGATTAAGTGAAATCAGCGCTTTCGGATTTTATACCCAAAGAAATCAATTGGGGTTATGGGCGGATCATGCGATTTATGGTAGAGATAATAATTTTTTAACTCTTGGTAAACTACGTTTTCAGAATTACCCCCTGTATTTTTATGGGGTAGGTCCCGATATTGGAGATAAACCTTTGGCAATTGCCAATGCAAATTATTATTCGGTAAGAGAGCGTTTTGTTTACCGGCTTTGGAAGAATTTGTTTGCAGGTGTGGAAATGGATTATCAACAACTAAGCAAGCCAGATTTCCAATGGAAAAGAGAACATTTTGAGCCCAATATAGAACCTGTTTTACCACTTGGATCTGATGGAAGTCGCAATTTAGGTTTAGGAATAGGTGTTTTATTAGATTCGCGGCACAATATGCTCAATGTGCGAGAAGGGTATTTAGCGGAGCTCGCTTTCTTGCATTACGGGGATATTTTTTCGGAGTCTTTCAAAATGAGTGCCTTGTTTTTAGATGGCAGATACTTTATACCAACTCGTAAAAATCAGGTTTTGGCATTTCAAGTTTTGGGTCAATTTTCTCAAGGGAATGTGCCTTTCAATCAATTAAGTTTGATGGGAGGAGAAACCATGATGCGTGGGTATTATTTGGGCCAATATCGAGATAAAAACTATCTCGCGGCTCAAGCGGAATATCGTTTTTTGCCTTTTGTTTCTGGAAAACGTTTAGGAGGCGCGATTTTTGGGTCCATAGGTTCCGTTTCAAATGGTTTACCCGTGGCAAATTATAAATGGTCTGCCGGTGGTGGTTTGAGGTATCTTTTATTTCCTAAAAAAGATATTTTTACCCGCATAGATCTCGGAGTAAATCCCGATGGGTACGGAGTCTATTTTTATATAGGCGAGGCCTTTTAATTGGATTTTAATTGGAGGAGTATTTATGGCGCTTCGGGTGTTACTGAGATTTCGTATATTTGAATATGATGAAATTCTCAAATAATTCTTGGATTCTTTTTGCGTGTCTGCTGGGTTGTAGCGGTATGGTGCATGCACAGTCACCCAAGCATGCGCTATTTAATGCCAACAGCTTCAATAAAAATCCAAACGAAATACAAGCACATGGAATTGTAAAGCGAAGCATTCGCGACGACCGCGCCCAAAGGGTAGTGCGAAGTCAATGGGATACGGATACAGCAGATTGGTTGTACTTTAAGGATACTACGTTCTATGGTTATTATACAAATGGCAGTATTGCATCCGAAAAAATCGTTTTCCCAGGTCCTTTTGGGAATTTTACCTCGTATTCAGAGTTTGAATACGATGGTGGAGGTCGCATTTTGCGCAATATCTATTTTTATGTAAATCAAGACGGAAGTTTGGATACTTCATCTATTACGGCATATACGTATGATGGAGATATTTTAACTTTTAAAAAATATCAATGGCGCGAAGGGGGATCTACTACTTGGACCGATTGGGAAGAGACCCGATCTACGTACGATTTAGTACCAAATACGGATCGATTGCAATCTGTGGTTAATGAGTTCAGATCTAAGGCTGATCCCAATTGGGAAATTGAACAGCGCTTGTTATTTGAATATAATTCTAAGAATCAACCCAGTAAATTAACATTAGAATTATGGAATCCTACTGAAAATAAATTCTTTGTTGCGGCCATGTACGATTCAATTTCCTGGAGAAATTGGGTTAAAAACGACCATCCCTTAGAAAGTTCAGAATTTAATATGGTAGAAGGTTTGGTGTCTTTCTTAGGAAATAGCCGCATTCGTTTGCGTAGGACTTTTGATTCCCAAAATAATTTAATTAAAGAAATTACCTATATGCTAAACGGCACAGATTCTTTGATTTCGGAGGGCGTAGAAAACATCTATACCTATGATATGGGTACCAATAGAACATTAACCAGATTAGAATCTCGATGGCTTGAAGATTCAGCCAGTTTCGTGAAGGAGTCTTTTTATGAATATGGTGATTTTTTCACACCAACAGCTTTAAAAAGTTCAAACTTAGAAGCGGTTTCTCAAATATTCCCGAATCCAGCCCTGAATAAAATCCAAATTGTATTCTCTGGGGATGCTTCATTACGCTTGGAACTTATATCCTTAAATTCAGGCCAAAAATGGATGGATATTTCAGTTCAATCTGGGGAAGATATCGACGTTCGTGAATTACCCTCTGGTATTTACTCCTACAGATTAACAGGAGAGAATCGTATTGAAACGGGAAAATTAATTAAAGAATAAATCGAATAGAACTCATACCGTTTGCTTTATAAAGCAAATTGTATGAGTTCTAAAACGGTACTTTGTTGTTTATCTTTAGCGTACCATTTATGTAATTCTTCGCTATAATTAGCTACTGTTTCTGGATTTGCTCGCAATGCAGTTACCAATTCTTGTGCCGCCTGTGGTCTGGGACCCCAATCTCCAAGCAGTTGAAATTCGGTGCTTAGTTTGATGATTTTAGGAACTGCCATGCCACCATTGGTGAGGTGAGCTTGCATCAGATCGGGAACTTCATCGCGGTAAACCAACTTTAAATTAATTGCGCCAGCGCTCACTTCTGCAATTTTGGCCATAATCGGCACCGTTTGAGAAGCATCCCCACACCAATGTTCAGAAATGACGAGCCATGTTTGTTTTGGGGCCTGTTGTATGGCTTGTCTTTGGCTATCGCTTAAGATAAAAGTACGATCTAAACGCCTGCTCCTTTGCAAATTCATGGGTACGTATTGTCCATAGGTATAGGCGTCTGGATTCTCGCTTTTGCGAACAAATAACTCTTGATAAGAAGCATAATTTACTGCATTATCGCAGTATTCCTGATAATTCATTTTGCAAAATTCCATAAAATCTGTTGGAACGATTAAGGTATTCCGACGAATCAGACTAAAGCGTCGAGGGCTTTTGAATTCGGCGGTAAATAGGAGTGATTTGACTTGTTCAAGTCAGAAAGATCATCGTGTAGATAATGGGAAAAATCATTGATTCAATAAATCGAAGGTTATGCTGGGCTCGATTTCGTGAATTTATTCGTGAAATTTCCCATTCATAATAACGAGGTATCGAAAGCGTTATAAATCGAATGTTATGCCTTGTGCTAAAGGAAGCGTGTTGCCGTAGTTTAAGGTATTGGTTTGCCTGCGCATATACGCTTTCCAAGAATCTGAGCCGCTTTCGCGACCCCCACCCGTTTCTTTTTCGCCCCCGAATGCACCGCCAATTTCTGCCCCAGAAGTTCCAATGTTTACATTGGCGATACCACAGTCGCTTCCTGCATGGGAAAGAAACCACTCGGCTTCCCGCATGTTTAAAGTCATGATCGCCGATGATAATCCTTGGGGTACATTGTTTTGAATAGCAATGGCATTAGACAATTCTCCGGTATATGGAATCATATACAAAATAGGTGCAAAGGTTTCATTTTGCACAATGTCTGCATTGGAATCTATTTTTGCAATGGCTGGTTTTACATAATACGGGCTTTCTTCTGTGGTAATTACACCTCCCTCGACAATCCAAGTGGCCCCTTGTTCGGAAGCTGATTGCAAGGTGCTTAAGTATTGATTAACCGCTTGTTCGTCTATTAGGGGACCCACGTGATTTTCGGTCGAAAGGGGATTTCCTATTTTTAGTTGGCCATAAGCTTTTGCCATTGCATGGGCTACCTCGTCGAAAATGCTTTCATGAACTATGAGTCGGCGGGTGCTCGTACATCGCTGTCCGCAGGTGCCAACAGCACCAAAAACTGCACCCATGACGGTCATTTTTATATCGGCATTTGGGGTAACAATGATGGCATTGTTTCCTCCTAACTCGAGGAGCGACTTGCCTAGTCGGGCGGCTACTTTTTGAGCAACTAATTTACCCATCCTGGTAGAACCGGTAGCAGATACCAATGCAATTTTGGGGTCCATGGACATCAACTCGCCAATAGGTGCGTTGCCGATACACAGGGTGCTTATGGCTTTGGGGTAATTGAAATTTTCGAGGGTTTGTTGCAGTAAAGTTTGGCAAGCGATGGCGCAGAATGGAACTTTCTCTGATGGTTTCCACACCAGGGTATTTCCGCAAATAAGGGCAAGCGCCGCATTCCAACTCCAAACAGCCACGGGAAAATTAAATGCAGAAATAATGCCCACAACCCCTAAAGGGTGGTATTGTTCGTACATCCGGTGTTGGGGTCTTTCGGAATGCATCGTATAACCATGTAATTGTCGGGAAAGGCCTACCGCAAAATCACAGATGTCGATCATTTCTTGAACTTCTCCCCATCCTTCTTGGAGTGATTTTCCCATTTCCCATGAGACTAATCGG
>CBFHGY010000015.1:0-35980 GCA_965655465.1 Bacteroidia bacterium
ACCGATAGATTTGCTTTGGAATTGTCAAAAAATGATCAAACTAACGACATCATAAGTATAACAAATGCGGTTTCGATTTATCCAAATCCGGCGAAATCTGGTAAATCGGTTTACCTTTCATTCTCAAACGATGAAAAAGTATTAGGTGTACGTTTGGTTAATATGCAAGGAAAAACTACGCAGATATGGAAGGAATTATCCGATTCCTCAATCAAAATTGATGAAGATGTTTTAGCAGGGATTTATGTATTAGAAATTGAAACGAATTCGGGAATTTCTTGCAATAAACTCGTGGTTTCTGAACGCTAACTTCAACATTAAATTAAATTTATTGGCCTATCTTTGCAGCATAAATAGATTATGTCTACAGTAGAAAATTACGTTCCGTACAAAGTAAAAGACATCTCACTTGCAGAGTGGGGTAGAAAAGAAATTAACATGGCCGAAGCTGAAATGCCCGGTCTTATGGCACTTCGCGAAGAGTTTGGCGCTTCCAAACCGCTTGCAGGTGCACGAATTGCCGGTTGTTTGCACATGACCATTCAAACTGCCGTATTGATTGAAACTTTAGTGGTTTTAGGTGCAGATGTTACCTGGAGCTCATGCAATATCTTCTCGACTCAAGACCATGCTGCTGCTGCAATCGCTGCTGCGGGTATTCCCGTTTATGCT
Source organism: Bacteroidia bacterium (assembly GCA_965655465.1). Lineage (GTDB taxonomy): Bacteria > Bacteroidota > Bacteroidia > NS11-12g > UBA955 > VMCP01. The sequence continues at coordinate 673 of CBFHGY010000015.1, forward strand.
TGGAAGGGTATGACCGACGAAGAATTCGATTGGTGTATCGAACAAACCTTGTTCTTTGGCGAAGATCGCCAACCCTTGAACATGATTCTTGACGATGGCGGTGATTTGACCAATATGGTTTTAGATCGTTATCCTGAATTAGCGGCAGGGATCAAAGGAATTTCTGAAGAAACAACCACCGGTGTTCACCGCTTATACGAACGCATGGAAAAAGGCACATTGCCATTGCCATGTATCAACGTTAATGACAGTGTTACCAAGAGTAAATTCGATAATAAATACGGTTGTAAAGAGAGTTTGGTTGATGCCATCCGTCGTGCTACGGATATCATGATGGCGGGTAAAGTAGCCGTAGTTTGTGGTTATGGCGACGTAGGTAAGGGCTCTGCAGAATCTTTACGCGGTGCAGGAGCACGTGTAATTGTTACTGAGGTTGATCCTATTTGCGCGTTACAAGCAGCGATGGACGGATTCCAGGTTCTAACCCTTGAAAAAGCCATTCCTTTGGTAGACGTAGTCGTAACAGCTACAGGTAACTGTAATATCGTTCGTGCCGAGCATTTTGAAGCAATGCGCGACAAAACTATCGTTTGTAATATCGGTCACTTCGATAATGAAATTGATATGGCTTGGTTGGAGAAAAATCACAGCGCTTCTAAATACACTGTTAAACCACAGGTTGATGTATTTAATATCAATGGAAACGAAGTAGTCGTTTTGGCTGAAGGTCGATTAGTGAATTTAGGTTGTGCTATGGGACATCCTAGTTTTGTAATGAGTAATTCATTCACGAACCAGACATTAGCACAATTGGAACTTTGGAATCATTCTGACAAATATGAGAATAAAGTGTACGTTTTACCTAAGCATCTCGATGAAAAAGTGGCTAAGTTACACCTTGCAAAAGTGGGTGCTGAGTTAACTGTTTTGACACAAGAGCAAGCCGATTATATTGGTGTAAGTGTCGATGGTCCATTCAAGCGCGACGAGTACCGTTACTAATTTAAAGATGAAATACAATCAAAAGGCAGTTCCAATTTGGAGCTGCCTTTTTGTTTATAAAAGTCGTTAACGGTAATATTCTGATATTTGGAATATGATAAAGAGCATTTTAAGCATTTCTTGAAAAATTCTCAATTTGAATTTCTGTAAGGTGATTTGTGCGATTTATAGTACCAAATCGGATAAGAGTTGTACCCTTAACTAGAATTTTACTAAATTTCTATTTCTTTTGGCTGATTTAGGCAATTTAACGTGTTGATTAATATTCGCAATTCCATACATCCCATTTTTTGGGAATGTTCGTATTGGGAATTACATTAAACCGATTTAAACAAAGGGCTTAGATTGGGTGTGTCCTAAACGATTTTCATAACGACTGATTTTACGTGTACTCTTTAGAAGCTCGCTGCTCAGGGGCATTGAAATCCCGAGAAGTTCTATGCCACGCACAATAAACCAAACAATTCCCCATATGGGTTGTTTGAGCACCTTTTTCTTCCGTTTAATTCCGGATGTTTTATTAATGTTGTCAATCAGGTTTTTGAATGGAACATTATGACTAACCATCATGTGCCTGCAATTCCAAGCACTTTGCAACGTACTTCGCTCTAAGGTGCGGTGTACCAGATCCTCAACAAAAATAAACCCATTTGCACCCGCTGGTACGAAGGGCACTTTATTTTGAGCCGCTTGAACCACTTGAGATGAACTACTGGGAAGACTGCTGTACCCTAAAATTACCCCGGGATTTAAGACCAGAACTTCTAATCCCTCATGAGCGGCACGCCAAACCTCCATCTCTGAAAGGTATTTGCTTAGTGCATAACCCGTATTGTATTCGGAATCGGTCCATTGGGTGTTGATGTCAATTAATTCTTTATCGATAGGTCTTCCCAATGCGGCAATGGAGCTAATATGCACGAATTTCTTTTGCTTGTGTATTAAGGCAGCATTTACTAAATTTCGAGTTATAGCCACATTATCTTCGATTATTTGGGATCTGTTTTTACGATCAAAGCTAACAGAAGCGGCTGTGTGAAAAATCAGATCGTAGGGAGTTTCTAGTATATCTAGAACATCGATTTGATTGTTTAAGTCACAGTCAATCCAGTTAAAACTTCCGGAAGTATTTTTTTCATTGGGAAGTAATTTGAAGTACGCATCAATATCCGCGAAATCGAGTAAGGAGGTTTTCAATTTTTGCAAAAAATCAATCTCCGAATTTTTGTAATTGTTGTAAAATTTACCAATAGCATCAAATCCATCCAAGCGACTTGTGGCTCTTTTCAATCCTGTAACCTGCCAACCCCTAAGTCGCGCTTGATGACAAAGGTGTGAGCCTACAAATCCGGTAGCACCGGTTACTAAGATATGCGGCATCATGAAGGATTTTGTTGCTTTTGCAAGAGGTATTCTAATTGTTGTTCAGGCGTTATGAGTCCTTTTTCAATAAATTCAATCATTTGTTTCGCTTGAGCGCTAATTTCATGTTTGGGAAATTCCTTAATAAAGGCTTTATAAAGTGCTAACGCATGATCGAATACTTGATGTTGCTCATAATGGTGTGCTGCCATGACGTATAAATCAATGCGGTGATTTTGGCTATTTTTAAATTTCTCTAAATAAATTTCGGCCCATTGTGCAGCTTGTAAGGTCATGTTCTCAGCGAGTTTAATTTGTATCGCTTGATAGGCAAAGGTATCGGATTGCTTATTATTCGGATTATTAATGGCAAAAGCCCATAAAGCGCTGTCTGCATTTCGAGGTAAAGAATCTACTTGAATTTTGGGAGAAACGAAGGAATAAAAGGATTCAATATAGGCCATTTCTTTGTCGATATTACTGTTGCAAGAAGCCCATAGAAGGGTTATAGCAAGGCCAAAATACAATCGGATTTTCATGGGTTCGAATTTACGATAAACCATTCATAGTTGTGAAAAACTTGGGTACATCTAACGAGAAATCCGTTGTATTCTTGTGCTATGAGTGAAAATCCCGTGGTGCCGCAATATACCGAAAATGAAATCCGCAGTTTGGATTGGAAAGAACATATCCGTTTACGTCCGGGTATGTATATCGGTAAATTGGGTGACGGTAAGTCTCCTGAGGACGGTATCTATGTCTTAATTAAAGAAATTATTGACAATAGTATCGATGAGCATGTAATGGGAAATGGCAAACGTATTGATGTTAAAATTGATGAGAAACGTGTTATAGTTCGCGATTACGGTCGAGGAATCCCTTTAGGAAAGGTAATAGATTGCGTATCTAAGATCAATACGGGAGGTAAATACGACAGCAGGGCTTTTCAGAAAAGCGTCGGTTTGAATGGTGTGGGTACAAAAGCCGTAAATGCTTTGAGTTCATTTTTTAGAGTGGAAAGTTTTCGGGAAGGAAAAACCAAACTTGCTGAATTTAATTGTGGCGAACTTATTTTGGATCCTCCAGAAACCGATACTACAGAACGCAATGGTACCAGAATGACCTTTGAGCCTGATGCGAGTATTTTTAAAAATTATCGATTTATTCACGAATTTATACGTGAACAGGTTAAAAATTATACCTATCTAAACAGCAAACTCACCATAGTCTATAACGGCGAGTCATATGCTTCTAGGAATGGACTTTTAGATTTATTAGATAGTAAGGTTACCGCTGAGAATGCCTTATATCCGGTTGTGCATTTGCAATCGGAAGACTTTGAAATTGCATTTACACATACCGAAGCCTACGGCGAAGAATATTATTCCTTTGTAAATGGACAATACACTACACAAGGTGGAACCCACTTGCAAGCTTTTCGGGAAGCCTATGTGAAAACCATACGCGATTTTTATAAAAAGGACTACGATGCAGCAGATATACGCGCTTCCATCACTGCCGCTGTAAGTATTCGTGTAGTAGAGCCTGTTTTTGAAAGCCAAACTAAAACCAAATTAGGTTCTTCTGAAATGGAACCCGGTGGCGTTTCCTTGAAATCGGCAATGTTGGAATTTGTTAAAAAACATGTCGATGATTACTTGCACCAAAATCAAGCGGTTGCCGATGCGTTGATTAAGAAAATCTTGCAAAATGAACGCGAACGTAAGGATATGGCGGGTGTGCAGAAATTGGCAAAGGAGCGTGCTAAGCGTGCAAATTTGCACAATAAGAAGCTGCGCGATTGTCGCATACACTTTACCGACATAAAAAAGGACGAACGCCATGATACGACCCTATTTATTACCGAGGGAGATTCGGCAAGTGGAAGTATCACCAAAAGCAGAAATCCTGACTTACAAGCTGTTTTCAGTTTGAGAGGTAAGCCGTTAAATTGCTACGGACTTAAGAAAAAAGTGGTGTATGAAAATGAAGAGTTCAATTTATTACAACACGCATTAAACATTGAAGAATCTCTCGATGAGTTGCGTTACAACAATATTGTAATTGCAACAGATGCAGACGTGGATGGCATGCACATACGATTGTTATTGATGACATTTTTCCTGCAGTTTTTCCCAGACTTAGTGCGTAACGGTCATTTGTATATTCTTCAAACGCCTCTTTTTCGGGTGAGAAATAAAAAAGAAACGATTTATTGTTACAGCGATAAAGAACGGATAGATGCAATCGATAAGTTAGGCCCTAAGCCTGAGATTACCCGATTTAAGGGACTGGGTGAAATTTCTCCTAATGAATTTGCAAATTTTATTGGAGAAGATATTCGTTTAGAGCCGGTAATTCTTAAGCAGGATTCTAACGTAGAAAAGTTACTTAAGTATTATATGGGTAAGAATACTCCTGAGAGGCAGGAGTTTATAATTGAAAATTTAGTTATCGAGAAGAACGATCTAGATTGATTTATTCACTGCTTTACTAATAGGGACTTACGTATTCGTAAGATTTCTTTTTTGCCTTTTTCTTGAAATCTCCTCTCTTCCAAGCATCGAAAAACTGCATCCAGGCCACAGGACTTAAATAGTTTTGTGGGGGGGCTTGTTGGTAATAGTACAGTTGTTGAGCGCGCTGTTGAGTTAATAAACTTTGTGCTACATGAGCATCATTTGGGCGCATTCGCAATTCTTCTTTGATGGCTTCGCTCTCTAAGTTTTTACGGGCGCGTTCCAGAGCATCATCGGGTACCGTGCGCGATACGAATTCGTGATTGAAAAGGGATTTTAAGGGTAGCGCTCGAATGAAAATACCTGGAATGTGAATGGTGTCTTGGGTCATTAATTTCACCACATTATATCGATTGCCGTTGAGGGTGTCGGGTACGACATGCCAAGAGCCTACTTTTTCAATTTGTTGGAAAAATATGGTATCGCCTCGTTTAACAACTACGTCGAAATAGCCATTAATGTCTGAATACCCAATAAGACCGCGGCGATTGCTGCGAATATTCACGTACGGTATGGGCTTTAAACTATCAGACGTTAGCACCAAGCCGGTAAATAAAATATACGGATTATTTTTATTGGGAGTTTGTGCATTCAATAGTTGAGGCATTAGACAACTTCCCCCAAGGAAGCATAAAAATAAAAGGTTCCGTATGGTCATGGGTAAAACTCGAAAATAGGTAAAAAAATCATTAGGGGAAAATCCATCCTACAAGGAGCGCAAGCAAAACGATAAAGGGACTTGGAATTTTTTTTGTTGCTAGGGCAATTACAGTAAATACCAATACGCCCAAATGCAAGTATTGATGCAGCTGTTTGGAATCGTAGAACTGTTGCCAAACGCCTTCACCGATACTTAATGTTGCGGTTAAGATAAAACCCACAGAAAGTGCAAAAATCGCCGGAATACTGCGTTGCAGAAACGCTACCGATTTGATTTGTTCCCAAATAGGAAATGCAAAAAACACGAATAAGGTACCGGGTAAAAATACAGCTACTAAACCGATTAGTGCCCCCAATATTTGAAAATTAATATCGAAACCACTGTTTTTCAGGGAAATCGCATTTACGTATGTCGCCAAATTGAAATTAGGGCCAGGAATAGCTTGTACCATCCCGATTCCCGAATTGAGTTCGTTTTTGGTAATGCGTTTGCTGTGGGTTACATATTGGTCTAAAGTCATAGCAGCTAAAACATGTCCGCCGCCCAGAGAAAGGCTGCTCATGCGATAGGTGTTTTCAAACAATACCACTGGTTTTAGCCATTTGGACTCCTTTTCATATCGTGAGATTGCCATTCCGGAAATGCCAACGATTAAAAATATCCCTATAAAAACACTGAGATTTCTCCATTTTATAGCTGCAGTGGGAAGCTTTGGTGCTTTAATGGACGCTTTGCCCCATTTGGCCCCAAGGTACCCCGCAATTAACATACTAATAGGAAAAAACCAAGGACTTAGTATGACAAATCCTAATAGTCCAAACCCCCAAAAAATGGCAAGATGTAAATGGGTCTTTTCAATCCATTTGTACATGCTCCATGTGCCATAAGCCATAAAGCCAAGTACCGCGGCACCCATAAATTGCAATTCATTGGCGCCTAAAAATTTGGGAGAAAGGGCCAATGCTGTCATTATTAGCGCACCGGGAAGTGCCCATAAAATGAGGGTTTGAATGGCTAAACTAATACCTCCCAGTTTGAGCCCAATAGTTGTAATGGTTTGTGTAGTTGAGGGTCCCGGTAACGCGCTGCAGAAGGCGTTAATTTCAATCAATTCTTCTTGGGAAATAAAACGGAGTCGATCAACCAGTGTTTTTTTGAAGTAGGGCAAATGCATCTGTGGCCCCCCAAAAGCAGTAAGTCCCAACCAAAAAACAGCACGTAAAAACCGAAATCGGCGGGCTTTTTGTAAATTTGTAGTACGATGCATCAAACCTCCTGCAAAATTCGGCATAAAACATGGGTTTTACCTGTAACTCTCGTGTTATTTTTCTTTCTTTTTACCAAGTGTAACAGCCCCAAGCCAGAAAAACAAACCCGAACATTGATGATGGAATCTGTAGATTCTTTATGGAATGAACTCCAATTTATCAAAGCTCAATTTACATTTAAAATGGATGAATTTGTTGATAGAAAGGCAGATATGGAGAAGCAACTCATAAAAGCGCAGTTTCTGGATGCTTCTAAATTAAGTGAAGAAGATAGAATCAATTTCGATAAATATAACAACGTTTATCGGGTTTACAAAAAAATAGGTTCTGCGTATAAACAATCCGTTTTAACGGCAGAAGACATCTTTTATGCGATAAAAGGACTTGAAAAGCAAGTGAAAAATGGAGCCTATGATGCACAAATCGACGTTTTCAAACAAGAAAGAGCTGCCTTGAAAGTGCGTTTAGACAAAAACGCCCAGATGGCTGTTGAGGTCAGCGAAAAGTTAAGCGCTGTGGAACCGCTATATATAAGGACTCATGAAATAATTGATAATTTATTGGATATCAATTTGCCTGAAAAACCTTAAACTATTTCAACGGAACTTAGTAAATTGGAACGGTGTTCGTGCCAATTCAATTGTGGGTTTATAGAGCTTAATGCCTTATAATCATCGTGAATATGTTTTTTTCGAATCGGTTCTGCCTTGTTTAAATAATTCAAAAGGGAAGGATCGGCATAGGTTTCTATTAATCGGGTAAAGATATAGTCGCTCGACCATTCGTTGGGGTGCATCAAGTCGTTTTTAAAGAATCGAAAATCGCGTAATTCTTCATTGAAAATTTCATAAGAAGGGAAATATCTGCAATTGGGGTGTTGCTCCATAAATTGAGCTAAAGCAACTTTCAACAACGCTTTACTGTGCACATTTTCTGCAATTCCATCGCGCAAATGTCGAACGGGACTTATCGTAAATACTAATTTTGCACCAGGGAAATGATGCTCTACAAGTGAATACATTTGGGATAAATCGGTTTGGATTTCCTGAGTATCGAATCGTTTTTTTAGGAAATCCTTTTGAGGGATTTTGTGACAATTGGCCACAGGCTTGGCTTTAGGAAGGTATTCATAGTAAAAAGCCGTGCCTAAAGTGATGAATAGTACATCGGCTTTTTGGAGGTGTTGTTTTGCTTCAAGAGCTATTGTAGCTATTTGATTCCTTAGTAAATCAGCGTTTTTATTCTGAAATCGAGCAGCCCCGTCTAAGAAATAATGCAGTTCTTGGCGTTGGAGAATTTCGATAGGTTTGATTCCTGCTATTATTTCTAAGCAATTTAAAATCGCATTGGGTGTAAATAAAGTGCCAAAGGGATTGAAATAACTGGGCATGAAGCGATCATGAAAGCGCTGTGAGATTTCTTCGCTGAAACAAGATCCCAGAAATACCATATTTGATTTTGGGTGAATAAAAGGATCTTCGAATATGTGAAATCGTGTGTGTAGTGCATTTTTCAACTGCGATGATGAAATCATGTTGCAATTTACAAAAAAGAAAGGTCCGACGTGCGGACCTTCCTTTTACCAAACTAAACCAAAATAACCACATGAGTTACTCCTCTATTAAAAGGGATACAAAACGATCCCAAGATTTTTCTGAAAGAGAAACTTCAATGCCTTCCAATACCTGATGTAAATGTGTTGAAGAGGCAATCATAATTTTACTTTCATTGTACTTATGACGCAAATTTGTGACAAATGTTCCCTCTGTCTCTGTCAGTAATTTGTCATATTGGATTTGTGTCAAAGTGCCGCCGTTTAACTTGCTTAAAAGTTCAGATTTATAGCTTTTTAGCGCATTAATATTTTCAGATTTCAGTTCTTCGGTAAGATTGTAAATCTCTTTTTGGAGCTTTTCGTATTGGTGAATATATGGGGCAATTGATTCACGCTCTGAGCTGGTAAGGTTCAAACCGTTACAATATTGAGCTAAAGATTTATAAGGCTGCTGTGAACCTATTTCTGTTTGGGTGGGCAGAAAAATAGGGTCGATACCGTTAAAAGGAATTACATAGGTTTCATTTTCACTATCGAGTTTCCAAACAATTAAATCAGATCGATTTTCCGCTTGATAAATAATGGTTTGTTTTTGAATGTATGCATCTGCTTTGGGATTGTTATACGTTTCACAGGATATAAGTAACAAACTGAATACAAGTAGAATGCTGTAGAAATATAAGGTATTTTTATGAAGGGTAATAGGTCGCATTTTCATTGGGTTAATTATTTGAATTCGTATATCTATTAAGACACCGAACTGGGGAATATCCCCCAAAAAGAAAAGATAAAAATACCGAATTGTGCGGACCCATTGGATTTATTAGCCTTGTGTCAAGGAAAGGAGGTCTTATTTCAACGATTACTGCCCGTTTTGATTTAAATTTGCGCCATGGTAGAACAAGAAGTATATGTGCCGACCCATAAAGTGCGCATTGTAACGGCCGCGAGTTTATTCGATGGTCACGATGCTGCAATTAATGTAATGCGTCGAATTATACAAAGTACCGGTTGTGAAGTAATACATTTAGGTCACGACAGAAGTGTACAAGAAGTGGTGGAAACTGCGATTCAAGAAGATGCCAATGCAATTGCGATGACCAGTTACCAAGGAGGACACTTGGAGTACTTTAAATATATGTATGATTTGCTTCAAGAACGCGGCGCTGGTCACATTAAAATTTTTGGTGGCGGTGGGGGCGTGATTCTACCTGAAGAAATCAAAGAGCTGATGGATTATGGAATTGCTCGAATTTATAGTCCCGATGATGGCCGTGAAATGGGACTTCAAGGAATGATTAACGACCTGGTGCGCAGGAGTGATTATGTGCAAGGTGAAATTTTAAATAATGAACAAGACCGCTTGGCGGTTGGGAATGATAAAGATGTTGCCCGCCTGATAAGTGCGGCAGAAAATTTTCCGCAAGTACATGCAGGAGTTTTAACGCAAGTTCGTGAGAAGGCTTCCCAGATAAAGGTGCCTGTTTTGGGAATTACAGGAACGGGAGGTGCCGGTAAAAGCAGCTTAATAGATGAATTGGTTCGCAGGTTTTTGTTGGATTCTCCCGATAAGACCATGGCTATTATTTCGATCGATCCTTCTAAACGTAAAACAGGTGGAGCACTCTTGGGAGATCGCATTCGCATGAATTCAATTCATAATGCTCGGGTATACATGCGTTCTATGGCCACCCGACAGGCGAATTTGGCCATGAGTTCACATGTAGATGATGCTGTGGCTATTTTGAAGGTGGCGGGATACGATTTAATTATCGTTGAAACCAGCGGTATAGGTCAAAGCGATACTCAAATCACCGGACATTGCGATGCCAGTTTATACGTAATGACGCCTGAATATGGTGCTGCTACGCAATTGGAGAAAATAGATATGCTCGATTATGCGGATGTAGTGGCTTTGAATAAATTTGATAAACGCGGTGCTATGGATGCTTTGCGTGATGTTCGAAAACAATATCAAAGGAATCATAAATTATTCGAATCGGATGTAGATAGTATGCCTGTTTTTGGTACAATAGCAAGTCAATTCAACGATCCGGGTATGAACAGTTTATATCGTTGTATCATGGATACCTTAGATGCTAAAACGGGTAGTGCATTTAGCAGTGAGTGGATGTCGGGATCCGATTTAAGTGAAAAGATTTTCATTATACCGCCTTCTCGGAATCGCTATTTGTCGGAAATTTCTGAACGAAATCGACTGTATGATGAAAAAGGCCGGAGTCAACAAAGAATTGCGCAACGTTTATATAGCATTTATCAAACCTTAGAGCATCTCAAAGAAAACAAGGAATCCGATACTTTGATAGCTGCATTGCAAGAGCAATATGAAAAGCTTAACAACAGTTTGTTGCCCGAAAGTCGCAAATTGATTGGAAATTGGCAAGAAGAAAGGCAGCGCTATAAGAATGAGGTTTACTCGTTCAAAGTGAGGGATAAAGAAATAAATATCAAAACGCACACCGAAAGTTTGAGTCATACGCAAATACCCAAAGTAGTATCTCCTCGCTTTGAAGCTTGGGGCGATATTTTGCGCTGGCGTTGGCAAGAGAATTTTCCAGGTGAATTCCCATTTACCGCAGGAATTTATCCTTTTAAGAGAGAAGGGGAAGATCCAACGCGCATGTTTGCCGGTGAAGGAAGTCCAGAACGCACAAACCGCCGTTTTCATTATGTGAGTAAAGACATGCCCGCAAAGCGCTTAAGTACCGCGTTTGATTCGGTTACTTTATATGGCCGCAATCCGGATTTGCGACCAGATATTTACGGTAAAATTGGCAATTCCGGAGTGAGTATATGCTGCTTAGATGATGCCAAAAAGCTATATAGCGGTTTCAATTTGGCCGATCCCATGACTTCTGTTTCCATGACGATAAACGGTCCCGCGCCTATGTTATTGGGCTATTTTATGAATGCAGCAATCGATCAACAATGTGAGATTTACATTCAAAAAGAAGGATTAGAATCGCAAGTAAACGCAAAAATTGAGGCTATTTATAAAGAAAAAGGATTGAACAGGCCTGTATATCACGGTGAATTACCTGCGGGTAACAACGGCTTGGGATTGATGCTTTTGGGAGTAACGGGAGATATGGTACTACCTGCTGAGGTATATCAACAAATTAAAGCTTGGACATTGACCCAAGTTCGGGGTACGGTTCAAGCGGATATATTGAAAGAAGATCAAGCTCAAAATACGTGTATCTTTAGCACAGAATTTGCGCTACGTTTGATGGGTGATGTTCAAGAGTATTTCATCACTCAAAAAGTGCGTAATTTCTACTCGGTGAGTATCAGTGGATACCACATTGCCGAAGCAGGGGCAAACCCAATTTCTCAATTAGCATTTACCTTGTCGAATGGTTTTACTTATGTGGAATACTATCTTTCAAGAGGAATGAACATCGACGATTTTGCTCCAAATTTGAGCTTCTTTTTCAGCAATGGAGTGGATCCAGAGTACGCAGTAATTGGAAGGGTAGCGAGACGGATTTGGGCAAAAGCCATGAAAGAGAAATATGGCGCCAATTCCCGTTCTCAAATGTTGAAATACCACATCCAAACCAGTGGACGCAGTTTACACGCACAAGAAATCGACTTCAACGATATCCGTACCACACTTCAAGCATTGTATGCGATTTACGATAATTGCAATTCTTTACATACAAATGCCTACGACGAAGCCATTACCACACCTACGGAAGAAAGTGTTCGTAGAGCCATGGCAATTCAGTTAATTATTAATAAGGAATTGGGCTTGGCGAAAAACGAAAATCCATTGCAAGGTTCTTTTATCATTGAGGAGCTTACCGATTTAGTAGAGGAAGCGGTATTGTTAGAATTTGATCGCATTACCGAAAGAGGTGGGGTTTTAGGAGCCATGGAAACCATGTATCAAAGAGGCAAGATTCAAGAAGAAAGTTTGTATTATGAAACCTTAAAGCATACGGGAGCGTATCCAATTATTGGAGTAAATACCTTCCTAAGCAGTAAAGGATCTCCAACTACAACACCGGGAGAAGTGATTCGAAGCACTGAAGAAGAAAAGAAACAGCAAATTGAAACCGTAGCGTTAGTTCGGGGTGCATTCGGAGATCAAGGTAATGCAGAATTGAAGAAATTGTCTGCTTCGGCTATTGCCAATGAAAATATGTTCGAGAATCTTATGCAGGCAACCAAATATTGCACTTTGGGCGATATTACCGAATCTTTATTTGAGGTTGGGGGACAGTATAGGCGGAATATGTAGTTAATTATAAATTTTGCAATAAGTGTAAATAATAATGGTAGAAAAATCCTCTAAAATTGGGGGATTTTTCTTTTCCTCACCCTTGTTCAGTGCTCTTTTAAATCTCAGTTTTATGGTGCTTGGATAAACCAACACTAAAACTGCACATGTATACTAAATGCGTATCAGATTTTTATTCGACGTAATGATGGGTGTTCCATCCAAAACAACTTCAAAGTCCTTTTTAAGCCTCCTTTTTTGTATTGACATCACCCATTATCCATTCATGTTACCTGCTTGAATTTGGGGTTTAAAAAACCCTATAGCATACAGAAATGACTATAGGGTTTCTAACGTGAATTGATGTTTAGACATAATAATTTTCAATTGACTATTGCCAATATTATGAAAATCAGGAAGTGAGTTTTGCCTTGTGTAAAATAGGTAACCCAATTCAGGCAAGGTCACCCATGATTAAAATTCACAATTGTTTAATCGCAATTCGCATTTTGCCAAGGTCCGGCATTCGAAACGTCGCTAAATCCTACAGATTTTAGGTAGCTAGCGGCTCTACCTGCGCGAGCACCACTGCGGCATACCACCGTGATTTTTGAATAAGGACGGAGTTCTTCAACACGTTGCTCCAATTGGTCTAATGGAATTAACGTAGTACAAGGTGAATGTCCGTCGTTATCCCATTCTCCTTGAGTGCGAACATCGATAATTATGGCTTTGGCTGTAGTATTTTTTGTGGTATCACCGCTAGCAGAATTCATTGTAGTTGCAGTCGTGTTTTCTGTGGCAGTTGCCGCGGTATTGGTGGTAGACGTGCAAGACATTGCAAATAATGAAGCAGCTGCGATAGCGCTTGCGTAAAATAGGTTTTTCATAAAGCAATTTTCGTGTATTTTTTTTGGGAAATACGTAACATTAATCACAAAAATGAGGTTTTTTTCATTCAAATTTGCAATTGATGTGGGAATCTCAAATAGCAAGGGAATTAGGATTGTCGGTGTCTCAGGTAGCCGCCGTTTTAAGTTTATTACAAGAGGGAAGTACCGTTCCATTTATAGCGCGATATAGAAAGGAGCGCACTGGGGCTCTTGATGAGGTAGAAATACTTAATATCAAAAACACCCACGAACAATTAGAAGCCTTTCAAAAGCGGAAAGCATACATATTACAACATATCGAAGAACAAGGGAAATTAACAGCAGATCTAAGAACGGCAATCGAGAATTGCTCCGATTCTGCAACCCTTGAGGATTTATATTTGCCCTATAAAACCCGGCGAAAAACCCGTGCAGATGTCGCTAGAGAGAAGGGTTTGGAACCGTTGGCAAAACTTATTTTCGAACAAAAGGACGATCGTATTTTGCGAAATCTGCAAAACTTTTTCAATGAATCGGTTAAAAACAAGGAGGAAGCTTTACAGGGGGCGAGAGATATTATCGCAGAATGGATCAATGAAGACGGGGAAGTTCGTTCGCATTTAAGGGAACAATTTGAACAACATGCGCTATTGTTTGCCAAGCCGGCTAGAGGAAAAAAAGACGATCCGGAAGCCCAAAAATTTAGAGACTATTTTGAGTTTGATCAAAAATTAAATGGCATGCCCTCGCACCGTTTTTTAGCGATTATGCGCGGTCATGAATTGGGTTATTTGAACATAAAAGTAGAGGCAGATTCTGAAAAATCTTTGCGTTGGGTTAAACGCAAGATACTTAGAGGATATACAGATTTAAGCGATGAAGTGGCTTTGGCCCTTGATGATTCGTATTCCAGACTGTTACAACCGAGTTTGGAAAATGAATTTTTGGCTTCCCAAAAAAAGAAGGCGGATGAAGAAGCCATCGGGGTTTTTGCTTTGAATGCACAACAGCTTTTGCTCTCTTCACCGTTGGGAGAAAAGGCTGTGTTGGCTATAGATCCTGGGTTTAGAACCGGTTGTAAATGGGTGGCCTTGTCGAAAAGAGGGGAATTATTACGCAATGGTACCATTTATCCCCATGAACCACAAAAACAAGAAAATGCAGCTCAAGAGGCGATCCAAAAAGCGATAAAAGAATTTCAAATTGAAGCTATTGCGGTTGGAAATGGAACTGCTGGACGCGAGACCATGCAATTTTTACAAAACTTTGTGTCCGAATCGATTCCTGTGTTTTCCGTGAATGAATCGGGGGCCAGTATTTACAGTGCAAGTGCAGTTGCGCGTGAAGAATTTCCTGAGCAAGACATTACAGTGCGTGGAGCCGTGAGTATCGGGAGGCGTTTGATGGATCCCTTAGCGGAATTGGTTAAAATAGATCCCAAAAGTATTGGAGTTGGGCAGTACCAACACGACGTTAATCAAAGTTTATTGCAAGATCGTCTTACCGATGTGGTTGCGCTATCTGTAAACAAAGTGGGGGTAAATTTGAATACCGCTAGCAAACATTTATTAAGCTACGTTAGTGGTTTGGGGCCGGCATTGGCAGAGAAAATCATTTCATTCCGAAGCGAGAATAATGGATTTAAATCCCGCGATGAACTTAAAAAAGTACCGAGATTGGGTTCTAAAGCGTTCGAACAATGTGCAGGATTTTTGAGGATCCGAGGATCCAAAAATCCGCTAGACAATACAGGGGTGCACCCCGAACGATATGATTTGGTAAAGCGTATGGCCAAATCTAATGGCGTGGCAGTAGATGCCTTGATTGGGAATGAATTGGCTTGGGCTGCAATACAATTAGAGGATTTTGTAAGCGAACAAGAGGGCATTGGTTTGCCTACATTGGAAGACATCAAACGTGAAATGGTGAAGCCGGGTTTAGATCCTCGAGGTGTCGCTCAGAATGTTCGATTTGAAGCAGGCGTGCAGAAAATGGAGGATTTGGTTGAAGGCATGACTTTAAACGGCATCGTTACAAATATTACCAATTTTGGATGCTTCGTAGATATAGGGGTAAAGCAAGATGGTCTGGTACACATCAGTCAGATGGCGAATAAATTTATCAAACATCCTTCAGAAGTGGTGCAATTAGGTCAGCAGGTGTCGGTGCGCGTGATGGAAATTGATATCAAGCGCAGGCGTTTGGCCTTAAGTATGAAAGATTGATTCTCGAGGCCACAAGCTTATACGTTTACTTTTAAAGGCGATGAAGATGCTTTCCCGTAATTAATTGCAGGGACATGGCTTTGTTGAATTTATTGTGAGAAGTTTCAAAAAGTCAGATTTCCCCCTTGGAAGGGGATTGCTTATTTTTGCGGTATGTCTGATGTACAAAAATCCAAATCTCGACTTGTAAAATCGCCTACCGGAACGCAATTGATTTGCAAAGGTTGGGTACAAGAAGCCGCTTACCGGATGCTTCATAATAACCTGGATCCCGATGTTGCCGAACGTCCAGAAGATTTAATCGTTTACGGTGGTCTTGGTAAAGCAGCCCGCAATTGGGAAGCTTTCGACGATATCTGTAAAGCCTTGATTGATTTGAATGATGATGAAACCTTGATGGTTCAAAGTGGTAAACCTGTGGCAATTTTACCTACGCATAAAAATGCGCCTCGCGTATTAATTTCTAACAGTCAATTGGTGCCAAAATGGGCTACATGGGAGCATTTTAGAGAGCTGGAAGCAAAAGGATTGATGATGTACGGACAAATGACTGCGGGCAGTTGGATTTACATTGGTTCACAGGGCATTGTTCAAGGTACTTATGAAACCTATGCCGAATGCGCACGTCAACATTTCGGGGGAAGTTTGAAGCACACTTTAAACGTAACCGCAGGTTTAGGGGGTATGGGAGGTGCGCAGCCCTTAGCCATTACCATGAACGAAGGAGTTGCTTTGGTGGCAGAAGTTGAAGAATGGCGCATTAAAAAAAGACTAGAAACCCGTTATTTAGATGTAATGTGCCGCGATGTCGATGATGCCATTGATAAAGCCATAATTGCGAAAGAAAAAGGGGCTGCAGTGAGTATTGGAGTATTGTGTAATGCGGTTGAATTACTTCAACGCATGATAGATCGCAATGTAATTCCAGATACACTAACCGATCAAACTTCGGCGCATGATCCTTTAATTGGATATTATCCTGCTGAAATGGATGTGGAAGCAGCCGATAGATTGCGAGAGAGAGATCCAGAAACGTATGTGGAGTTGAGTTATAAAACCATGGTTCAGCACGTAAGCTTAATGCTTGAAATGCAGAAAAAAGGAGCAATCGTTTTTGATTATGGCAATAATATTAGAGGGCGTGCATTAGAAAGAGGTTTAACCAATGCCTTTGATTTTCCAGGTTTTGTACCTGCTTATATTCGGCCTTTGTTTTGTCAAGGTAAAGGGCCCTTCCGTTGGGTAGCATTAAGCGGTGATCAGGCAGATATTCATGCTACAGACAAGAAGATTTTAGAATTATTTCCTGAAAACGAAAGTTTAAAGCGTTGGATTTCTATGGCCCAAGAAAAAATCGAATTTCAAGGTTTGCCTGCCCGTATTTGTTGGATCGGACAAGGAGAGCGTCAAAAGGCTGCTTTGGCATTTAATGAAATGGTTCGTACGGGTGAGTTGAAAGCCCCTATCGTAATTGGTAGAGATCATTTAGACACCGGTTCGGTGGCTTCTCCAAATAGAGAAACTGAAGCCATGTTAGATGGTTCGGACGCAGTGGCAGATTGGCCGATATTGAATGCATTTGTGAATACCGCAGGAGGTGCGAGTTGGGTGAGTTTACACCATGGCGGCGGCGTAGGTATGGGGTATAGCATACATTCAGGAATGGTAATCGTTGCCGACGGTACGGATGATGCAGAGGAGCGTTTGAGGAGGGTATTGCACAACGATCCCGGGATGGGAGTGGTGCGACATGCCGATGCAGGATACGAAATTGCTAAGGAAACCGCGAAACTACATGGTTTAGATTTGGCCGAACGTCTAAATAAGAAATAAATTTATTGAAAATAAAAAATCCCGCTCTGAAAAGGCGGGATTTTTTTTGTACCCTTTCGGGTAAAAGATTTTTAAGGTTGTGTTTTAGGAGCTTTAACGTCAGGCAATGAAGTTTCTTCGGTTGCAGATTGTTGAGAACCTGCCGCATTGCTGCGTTTTCCATTGTATGAAGCGGCAACTAGAGAAATTACTACAATAACAATAGCGCCAATCCATGTGATTTTTTCTACGATGTCGGTGGTTTTTTCTACTCCGAAAATTTGATTCCCTTGAGAAAAGTTAGAAGCCAAACCGCCACCCTTTGGGTTTTGGACAAGAATAACTAACATAAGTAATAGGGAAACGATAATGGCTAAAACGAGTATCCAGGTCATGATTTATTTTGTTCTTTTTTGATTTCAGTAATAAGGTTTGCAAAGTACGTCTTTTTTTCGGGAAATTTCAACTGCAATTGTTCGTATGCCCAGATTGCTTTTTCTGGATTATCTTGCTTAAGGTAAATTTGGGCCAAAGTTTCGGTAACAATCTTACCGCTAAGTACTTCCCCTTTCTTTTGAGCTTTTTCGGGCTTGAAAAACTCTTGCTTAGGCCGAGAAATACTGGGCTTCGTTAATAAGAAGTTTTCGATAATAGATTTTTGATTTTCAATGGATTTTGGCAATTCATCCTTGGTTTCCTTGCTGTTAGGGGCGAAAAGTGGGGTCGGATGTTCATTTTGAGAGCTGTTCAACCATGCATAAAAATCGTTACTAGCAGTACCTGTGATTACAGGCTCTTGAGGAGTTTCATTTTGAGAATACAATCTCTCTAAATCATAGGCCATAAATTCAGGGCGCAAACCTTTGGAGCTCGGTTTTGGGCTATTTGAATTTTTCTCTGCAGGAGGATCAATGGTCTTAAATCGTGCGGATTTGGTTATTCCAATTGCGTCTTTTAACGTATTGGTATGTAATGCTACAGGCGTTGAAGCGGTTTTTTTAATGTCGGTCGTATCCGAAGTTTTTAGAGGGGTCTCCGTTTTTTCATTTGAGTTTAGTGCCTCCAATATCGAACCAGAATCTAAAATGGGTTCTGATTTCGTTGTTTCAGATTCTTGAATTAAAGATACTTCAGGCTGAGATTCTTTTTGTGTTTCTGGAATTTCAGCTACAGTTTCGGATTTGGTCTCTTGATTTGCGGTTTCTGATTGCGGGAAATCCGGGAGTAAGGGTAATTCGACAGAATGGGAAAGCGGTGTTTCAGTGGTTTCTGATTTAAGATTTTCTTCGCTGATGTGTGCGGATGGTTTTCGAGCGGCTAAATGGGTAAATCCATATAGCCATGTGCGACTGTGGATGCGCATTGCGGCTTGATGCATCAATGCTTCCGCCCGGAAGTCTTGCTTTTGCTGGTAATGTCGTGCTAAAATAGCGTATGGCCAAGCAAAATAGGGGAAACGCTTGGTCAGTTCTATCAAATCTTGGACACTTCCTGCATCTAAAGGCTCGGAGCCTTGGGCGATATTTTTAAGCGTGTTACGGTTCACCAGTCTAATGCAATTGCAGCGAAAATTTGTTGTACAATGATATCCGTTAACTCGTTTGACAAAGTAGCTTCTACCGAATTAAAATCCAATCCAGAATCAAAGGTTTGTGAAGAAGTAAAGTCTTTACTGAAATCTTTTTCGGGATATTTTTCACAGCTAAAATCAACCCGAACACTGATGGTGAATTGCGTTTGTGCCGAGCCCGTTTGTGCATTAAGCGCCGCTGGGGCTATTTGATATCGACTTATTACACCCGAAATATGATAATCTCCGTTTTCGGAAACCATTCCCAAAGTAGTTTCTGTTTGAAATTTTGATTTTACTTTTTCGGTAAAATCGATACTCAAACTTGGATTTACCAACTCCGCTTCATTATTAAAAAAGCCTACCGAAAAGTTTTTTACATCTTTAGGGATATTCGCTCCGCGAAAATCATAAATGCCACAGCTGCTTATCAACAGCGCAACAAGTACATACAATCCCTTAATCCAATTCATATTGTTTTATTTTACGGTAAAGGGTGCGTTCAGAAATGCCTAAATCCTCTGCCGCTTTTTTGCGTTTGCCGTTATTGCGATTTAAAGCCAATCGAATCAGCTCAATTTCTTTCGATTCCAGACTAAGGTCGTTAGATTCATCTATTCCAAGTGTTTCTGCATCAATAAAGTCAGAATCGTAGTCTTCATCATGCGGGTAAGAAGCGAGTTCATTGGCCATGGGATTTTGCAATAATCGCGAATCTTCATGTAACGGATAATTGTGAAAATTGCCTGTGTCGGGTTTCGCCGTTGCAGTATGTGTTTGACTAGGAGTTTCTTGAGAATCTAAAAGTCCAAAAACAACTTTTTTCAAATCGTTCACATCCCTCCTAAGGTCGATCAATACTTTGTAAAATACATCACGTTCACTCATCCCTTCGTAATTGCCCTCCGCTGTTTTTTCGAGTAACATGGGTAACTGCGTAGCAACAGGAGGCAAATAGTTTCTCAGGCTTTCTTCACTTATCCAGGTGCTGTTTTCCAAAACGCAGATTTGTTCGCTGATGTTTTTGAGTTGTCGGATATTACCCGGCCAGGGATAATTTTCAAGTAAGGATTGCGCTTCAGGACTTAATTCGAGTAATTCTCGGTGGTTTTTTTCAGAAAAATCGAAACTGAATTTTTTGAATAATAAGGAGATATCCTCCTTGCGTTGACTCAATTTTGGCACGCGAATGGGTACAGTAGCCAAGCGGTAATAAAGATCTTCTCGAAATTTCCCCTGTTGCGCTCGATCCAATAAATTTCTGTTGGTGGCAGCAACTACACGCACATCTGTTTTTTGAACTTTGGAGCTGCCCACTTTTATGAACTCTCCATTTTCAAGGATACGCAAAAGTCGAGCTTGCGTTCCAAGGGGCAATTCGCCCACCTCATCCAAGAAAATGGTACCTCCATTTACGCTCTCAAAATATCCTTGTCTTTTATCTGTGGCACCGGTAAAGGACCCCTTTTCATGTCCGAATAATTCGCTGTCTATGGTTCCTTCGGGTATTGCCCCGCAGTTCACGGCAATAAAAGGCGCGTGCTTGCGGCCACTTAAATGGTGTATGATTTTACTAAAACTTTCCTTACCAACCCCACTTTCGCCTTGTATCAAGACATTCATATCGGTGGGTGCCACTTTCACCGCCGTTTGCAGTGCAGCGTTCAGCAGTGGTGCATTTCCAATGATGCCGAAACGTTGTTTTACCGCTTGTAAATCCATGTTTTTACAAATTTAAGGATAAACTGACAAAATGTCACGAAGGTGTGGGAATCCTTTTTTGCGGAATTCGTAAGTTGTGTGAATAAACTGTGTGGTATACGTGAATTTTTAGTGCTAGTTTTGGACGTAATTCATGGAAGAATTCCCCGAAAATATCGACGATTTAGATGCGAATAACGACGAATCTTTAAGCCCACAATCGGATGTTAAGCCGGTTGGAGGTTTGTTTAAAGATTGGTTTGTAGAATATGCGAGTTATGTAATTCTAGAACGCGCTATTCCTGCTGTAGAAGATGGATTGAAGCCCGTTCAGCGCCGAATTTTACACGCCATGAACGTTATGGATGACGGCCGCTTTAACAAGGTTGCAAATATCATAGGGGCAACCATGGCATATCACCCCCACGGAGATGCGGCTATCGGTGATGCTTTGGTTAATCTCGGTCAGAAAGATTTGCTCATCGATACCCAAGGAAACTGGGGCGATGTGCGTACAGGAGACTCTGCGGCTGCACCCCGTTATATTGAAGCACGACTTTCTAAATTTGCTAAAGAAGTTGCGTTTAATGATAAAACAACTTTTTGGCAATTGAGCTACGACGGTCGTAAGCGAGAGCCCGTTAATTTGCCCATGAAATTTCCCTTGGTTTTGGCTCAAGGGGTAGAGGGAATTGCTGTTGGACTGAGTACGAAAATTATGCCCCATAATTTTATTGAATTATGTGAGGCCAGTATTGATATATTAAAAGGTAAAAAAGTTGAGATTTTCCCAGATTTCCCAACGGGTGGAAGTGCCGATTTTACCCATTATAACGACGGAAAAAAGGGAAGTCGTATCCGCGTTCGAGCGCGCATTGAAGAAAAAGATAAAAATACCCTTCTCGTTAAAGACATTCCATTTGGAACCACCACCGGTCAGTTGATCGAAAGTATTATCAAAGCAAGTGATAGTGGTAAAATACGCGTCAAAAAGGTCATCGATAACACCGCCGCGAATGTAGAAATTGAAATACAATTGGCTCCGGGTATTTTGCCGGATATGGCAGTGAATGCGTTGTATGCGTTTACAGACTGTGAATTATCAATTTCTCCTTTGGCGTGTATCATTGAAGCCGACAGGCCTAGTTTTATGGGTGTTTCCGAAATTCTCAAGGCATCCACTCAGCATACGCTTGGTTTGTTGCGCCGAGAGTTGGAAATACAATTAGGAGAACTTGAAAATAAATGGCATTATTCTTCTTTAGAGAAAATATTTATAGAGAATCGCATTTATCGAGATATTGAAGAATGCGAAACTTGGGAAGCGGTAATTGCTACTATCGATCGCGGTTTGGATCCCTTCAAACCTTTATTGCAAAGGGAAGTGGTTGAAGAGGATATCATTCGCTTGACTGAAATTAAAATTAAAAGGATTTCTAAATTTGATTCATTTAAAGCCGATGAACTTATCAGAAGTATCGAAGATGAAATTGCAGAAATCAAACATCATCTGGAACATCTTACCGATTATGCCGTAAATTATTTCAAACAACTCATTAAAAAATACGGTGCGGGCAAAGAACGCAAGACGGAAATAAAAGTATTTGATACTATCGAGGCGAATATCGTTGCCGCAGCCAATGTGAAGCTTTACGCTAATTATGAAGAAGGTTTTGTGGGAACCTCCCTCAAGAAAGATACCTTCGTTTTGGATTGTTCCGATATCGATGATGTAATTGCTTTCCGTGCGGATGGCTCTTATTCCATTGCTAAAGTTGCCGACAAACACTTTTTTGGAAAGGAAATCATTCATGTAGGCATTTGGCGCAAGGGCGATGAGCGCACCACCTACAATTTAGTATACTGGGATGGTGCGGGTAAAAAAGCGATGGCAAAACGTTTTAATGCCACAGGCTTGATCCGCGAAAAAATCTATAATATGGCCAGTGACAATCCCAAGTCCAAGGTCTTGTATTTTTCAGCAAATCCCAACGGAGAAGCCGAGAAAATTACCATTTATTTAAGCGCATCAGCAAATGCACGACTCAAGCAGTTTGAGTATAATTTTGCTAAATTGGCCATTAAGGGTAAAACCGCTGGGGGAAATCAAATAACGAAATACGCTGTACGCAAAGTCGACTTGAAAGAAAAGGGAGGCTCAACATTAGGAGGCGTAAACATTTGGTGGGACAATCTCACAGGCAGGTTAAACGGTGATGAAAAAGGTCAATATTTAGGAGATTTTAATGCAAATGACCAGTTAATCGTAATATATAAGGAAGGTTCCTACGAGATAACCAACTATGAACTAATCAATAGATTTGCGCCTGAAGAGGTATATCATATTCAAAAGTTTTATCCAGAATTGCCCTTACAGGTGGTATATCTCGATGGTAAATCGAAGTTTCATTATGTGAAACGATTTGTAATTGAAACCAGCACTGCGCATAAAAAATTCTTATTTATATCGGAAGAAAAAGGATCCCTCCTTGAATGTATTTCATTGGCACAACCCATGACCATAGAACTACTTACTGAGAAAAAGAACAAGGAAAAGAACACCGAACAAATCAACATTTCAGAATTTATTGAAGTGAAGGGATGGAAGTCTGTAGGAAATCGATTGTCTTTTGATACAGTGAAGAAAATTACCTTGATTTCAGATAAGATTGGGGTGCCCACCGTTCCTGAGCCGGAAGAGGTGCCAGAGGATGAGGGTGATTTAAATCCACCCACCGTTGAAGTAAGGGATATAGCCCCCCCAAAAACCAATGGAGATAGTCCGCAGCTGAACCTGCTTTAAGACTTCCGAATCCAGGTCCAGAGGTCTTTCCAGTTCGGTTTTTTACCGTACATTAAAATGCCCACGCGGTAAATTTTTGCGGATACCCATACCATAAATATGAAGGTAACCACGAGTACGACAAAACTGCCTATGATTTCAGAGATGGGTACATCAAATGGTGCACGAACGGCCATTACGATAGGGCTTGTAAGTGGGAAAATGGAGAATATCTGAGCCAATTGACCGTTAGGCGACTGAAAGACTACGGATTGCGCAATGATAAATCCAAAAACCAAGGGTAAACTCACTGGAAGCATGAATTGTTGCACGTCGGTTTCTTGATTAACGGCAGCTCCAATAGCAGCAAAAATACTGCTGTATAATAGATATCCCCCGATAAAAAACAAAACGAAAACCAGTAAGATAGGTCCGAAAGGCAGGGAATAAATCCCACTCAATAACTCCTGCACGGGAAGATTTTGGGCATCTGTTGTTGGGGAATTTCCCCCAGAAGCAAAAAGATAACCCAATCCTCCTAAGAGTGTAATGCTGAGTAAAATCCATCCTACAAATTGGGTCAGTCCCACCAATGCTACGCCTAGTATTTTTCCGAGCATCAGGTCGAATGGGCGCACGGAACTCACTATCACTTCTACAATTCGATTGGTTTTTTCTTCCATTGCTGAGCGCATAACCATAGAGCCGTAAATGAAAATGAACATATAAATGATCATAGCCATTGCAAAACCAACGCCACTTTTCAAGGTGGTATTCGCATCTGAAACGGCGCCTTTAGTGTTTATTTCTAGGGATTTAATATTTCCAGAAACCTCTGTATTGCGCAGAGTGCTATCGGATATTCCGGCTTCTAGGAGCAAGGATTCATGGATGCGCTTTTTGATATGCGCATTAATTTTTTGTAGTTCTACCATAGAAAAAGCACTGCCCCCTATAAGCTCCGTGGAGTCGAGGTTGCGCAAATCTTTGTCATTAATTTGAAGCCAGCCCGTAATATTCTTCTTTTCAATTTCTTGCAGCATGGTTGCCGTTTCAGGCAATGCGGGTAAAAAGGTATAGCTGTCGAAAGATAATTCATCGGATTCCAAATCCCAATAAGGGGCTTGGAAGTATATGCTTTTTTCGGAATTATCCTCTGCGCCAGTAGTAGCAAAATAGATGGCCCCTCCGTAGAAAATAGCTACTAAAATGGGAGCCAAAAACGTCATGATTATAAACGTTTTATTTTTAATACGGGTAAGGTATTCTTTTTTTAAAACAACCCAAATACTTCTCATTTTGTAGATACTTTTTGGATGAAAATTTCATGCATGGTGGGTACGTATTCGCCGAAAGATTTGAGCTCGCCGGTTTGATACGCCCAATCTAGCAATTCTGAATAATTTTGGTCGGGTTTTAAGGTAATTCTGTAAAGAGAATGAAAATCAGATTCTAACTCGCGAAACTGAAATTGTTCGGGAATTTCTATTGCCCGTGAAAATCCCAAATCGTATTCGTTTTTGAAATGATGGCGTCGTACATCGGAAATAGCGCCGTCTAATACCTTACGACCCTCGTTGATGATAGCTAAACGACTGCAAAGTTCCTCTACATTATCCATGCGATGGGTCGAAAATAAAATGGTACAGCCTTGATTTTTTAAAGAAATGATAAGGTCTTTTATCATATCTGCGTTTACGGGATCGAAACCGCTGAAGGGCTCGTCTAAAATTAAAAAACGAGGTTCATGCAGAATGGTAGATATGAATTGGATTTTTTGAGCCATACCTTTAGACAGCTCTTCCATTTTTTTGTCGGCCCAATGGGTAATATCCAGTTGTTTCAACCATTTTCGCACATGGTCTTTGGCTTGACTTCGAGATAATCCCTTTAATTCAGCAAAATACAAGAGCTGATCTACCACCGACATTTTACGGTACAAACCGCGTTCTTCTGGCATATACCCAATAAGCGGAACATGCTTGCTGCTGAGTTTTTCTCCGCTTAAAAGGATTTCCCCTCTGTCGGGGTGGGTTACCGTGGCTAGCATACGCATTAACGTAGTTTTTCCAGCGCCATTAGGTCCAAGCAACCCAAAAATTTCGCCTTCATTCAATTCCAAACAAATGTCGTTATTCACACATTGCTCGTCGAAGTATTTATACACGTGGCTAATTTTCAGCATACCAATAAAGGTTCGAACTTACGAAAAGGACATCAAAATTTGTATGAATATCGATGAGTATGCAATAAAGTCAATGAACGCTATGTTTTGGACTTAGCAGACCTTGTCGGCTGCGTAACTTGCACATAAACTAAAGGGTTTTGTTCTTGCCGTATACCCCATAGATTCTACCAATCCGACAGCCGCTCGCACAACATCATTGGATTTAAATCGGGGATCTGGGTTCAAATCTAAATCAATAAATTGGGCCTTGGGGAACTTTTTTTCTTGGAGCTCGTTTGCAAGTGCAACGGATAATTCGACTTCCTTCCAAAGACGCGACCACCGATCTCGTATTCGGGGAACTGTAAATTTGGTGTACAAAACATGTCCACCTTTTTTTTCTTTATACAACACCAATACAAGGCCGTATACCGTTTCGTTATCTCTGTTTTTGGAGTCACAGCCTATAATTATGTGCGCATCGGGATGTACCGTTAAATATGTGCGCAGATAGGTATCTAAATCTACGACTTCTTCAGTAGCTAGTATTCGATAATCCATCATAAACGAATATAGCGAATATTTAGTGCTAAGTCAAATAATGGCAATAAGTTAATTGAAATTTAACTTCAACTCAAAACGAATGGGTGCTCCCCTTTGTTACATGTACCATGGAAATACAAAATTGGGGCATTGATCAAAATCGTCTGGTTTCAACTTGGAAATTCGAATCATTCATAGAAGGAATTGGATGGTTGCATGAGATTTCTAAAATCATGGAATTGCAGAACCACCATGCTGAAATCCGAATACGGTATACGCAAATTGAGTTATACCTCTGTACCCATGATTCTGGAAATCAAATTACCGAAAAAGATTATCGATTGGCTGAAGCAATTACGGATTTGTACTACAATCGATGAATTGATAATGGATATTCCGTAATGTTTGGGGGTTAGGGATTGGTATTTACGATGTTCCCATAATAATAATTATATGCTTAGGTTTTTCCTTATGTTTGATAATCCTATTTTTACCGCATAAACTATGGACGCATGAAATCACACATTTATCTGTTTATCGCACTAATATGTAGCAGTTTGAAAACTGTTAACGCGCAATATCAAGTTTTAAGAGGTTCGGTAATTGACAAGGAATCGCAAGCACCGCTCGGGGAGGCTCAAGTTCGAATAATAAGTGAAGACTTCAAAGATTCTATTCGCGAAATTAGAACCGATAAAGATGGGCGTTTTACCTGTTTGAATGCATGGGTAGGCCGCAATACGGTTGAGGTATCCGTTCCCGAATATTCGAACTATAATGCCACAGGTATCAGTTTGAGCTCAGGTAAGGAAGGTGTTCTTTTTATAACTCTAGAAAAGGAATTTATTGAGCGCATGTCTACCGTTACCCTAAAGGCAAAACAACAACAAGGGCAGGCAAATAATGATGCTGCAATCATTTCTACTAGATTGTTTACGGTAGATGAAACCGATCGATTCGCAGGCAGCAGGGGAGACCCAGCTCGTATGGCTTCGAACTTTGCAGGTGTTCAAGGTGCCGATGATTCTCGTAACGATATCGTAGTTAGGGGGAATTCGCCTTCTGGGATTTTATGGCGTGTTGAGGGAATTGATATTCCCAATCCAAACCATTTCGCGATTCCCGGCACTACAGGGGGGTCGGTGTCTATCATTAATAATAAGATTTTGGGAAATAGTGATTTTTTTACGGGCGCCTTTCCCGCTGAATATGGAAATGGAATTTCAGGAGCTTTCGACTTGCAATTGCGCCCTGGAAACACCCAAAAACACGAAATGAGCTCGCAATTTGGTATTCTAGGTTGGGATTTATTGGCAGAAGGACCCCTAAATAAAAAGGGGGCAAGTTATTTAGTTACGTACCGATATTCAACTTTATCTATGTTAGGCGCTTTGAATGTGCCCATAGGCACCGATGCCCTACCGAGTTATCAAGATGCGTCTTTTAATTTAAAATTCCCTTTAAAGAATAAAGCGAGTTTTTCTATTTTTGGAATGGGAGGGATCAGCGATATTAAAATCCTGATTTCGGAGGCAACAGTTTCCAGCCGTAACCTTTATGGAGATAATGACCGAGATCAATTTTTTGGATCCAGTATGGGGATTTTAGGCGCTACCTATCAGAAATCACTGAGCGCAAAATCCTATTTTAAGGGTGTAGTGAGTTTTAATCACCAACAGGTAAAGGCGCACCACCAATTGGCATTTTTTAAAATTATAGATACCTTTTATCAGGATGGCGAAATGTTTAATACATTGGAATTGGACTCTATCGTGCCTAATTTGGATTATCGTTTTCAAGAGCAATCTCTTGGGATGCATCTATTTGTAAATCATGCGTTCAATTCCCGCAGTACTTTAAAGGCTGGTTTGCAATATCGTCATTATTGGTATACGTATTTCGACTCTGCTCGGAATTTAAATGAAAAGGAAAGCAATTATTGGAAATGGTCTTTACGTTGGAATGCGCAGAATGCACCGGGCGATATGTTTATTCCTTATGTGCAATGGAAATATCGTTGGTCTCGCAA
Organism: Bacteroidia bacterium; assembly: GCA_965655465.1. GTDB lineage: Bacteria > Bacteroidota > Bacteroidia > NS11-12g > UBA955 > VMCP01. The sequence continues at coordinate 28,987 of CBFHGY010000015.1, forward strand.
ACTAACCAGTGTGGTGGGTTTACAATCGCAAGTTTTTGGTATAGGTTATAAATCGATGATCCCTGTTGAGCCGAATCCGGAACATCCTTTACGCGGTTTTTCTGCAGCATGGGTGTTGCCGAGATTGGGAATCGCGTATCAAATTGCACCCAAACATAAAATTAATTTTGGAACAGGGGTTCACGCACAAACACAATCTCCGTATTTGTATTATTTCACGCTACCTGGTGCAAAATTGCCGCATTTATTGGATATGGATTTAACCAAAAGTGCACATTATATTTTGGGATGGGATTGGAACATGGGTAAAGCCAGTCGTATTAAAGTGGAAACGTATTACCAACAGTTATGGGATATTCCAATTGAAACGCGCCCCTCTTCATTCAGTTTGGCGAATACCGGTTCTGGTTTTAGTCGCTTTTTCCCCGAGCAATTGGTAAATAACGGTAAAGCCTATAATTATGGCGCTGAATTAACCGTAGAACGATTTTTTTCTAAAGGGTTCTACTATCTTTTTTCTGGAAGTTTATTTAAAGCGATGTATGCAGGTAGTGATGGAGTATGGCGCAATTCAGACTTTAATACCGACTATGCTGTGAATGCCCTTTTGGCAAAAGAAATTACCGTTTCTAAACGACATATTTGGAATATCGGAGGTAAAGCCACCTTTGCTGGCGCACGCAGGTTTTCTCCCATTGATTCCGCTGCTTCGGTTGATTTTAGGGAATACCGTGAGTTAGATGCGATGAAGAATACCGAACGTTTCGGCAGTCCATATATGCGATTTGATTTTCGATTGAGTTATAAATACCATGCTAAAAAGGTTACTCATGAATTTGCAATTGATTTGGTTAATGTTACCAATCGCAAGAATATCTTGAATTATACCTATATCAATGAACCACCCTATCGCCGCATTAATTATCAGTTGGGATTACTACCTTTGTTTTATTACAAAATAGACTTTTCCCTTTAATGATATCGTTGCGGAAATTACAAATTGCTGATGCCGAATTATTTGCAAAACTCGCAAATGACCCGCGAATTTTTCAAAATACAAGCGATCGATTTCCGCATCCCTATAATACCGAAGATGCTGTACAATTCATCAATCAACATTGTTTAAAATCGCCAAGTTCCGTTTTTGGTATCCAATTTAATCAGGAATTGGTAGGGGGGATAGGCTTGCATTTTAGAGAGGATATTTACAAGAAAACCGCAGAGTTAGGTTATTGGATTAATCCTGAATTTTGGGGAAAAGGTATTGCAACAGAAAGCATCAGGCAAATTTTGGAGTTGGGATTTGAAAATTTTGATTTACAAGTGGTCGTTGCTCATGTATTTGGCAGAAATAAGGTGTCGCAACGCGTATTAACAAAGAATGCCTTTACTTTGTTGGGAACCATTCCGAATGGGGCATATAAATTGAACGCGTATGAAGATGATGTTGTTTTTTTCAAAAGTAACCCGAATAGGAAATAAGCTGTTATTTGCGATTCTTACGTTGTGGGGTGGGCATGTACATGCCCAAATACCGCAAGTTAATAAGGGCAGATTGTATCGTTGGGAAAATTTCCCATCTCAGTTTATAGGCAATAGAACGGTAGATATTTGGGCCCCTGAAATTATGGACGATACCATAATTGCGTATCAGGTACTTTATATGAACGATGGATTGATGCTTTTTGACTCCAGTATAACTTGGAATCATTTGGAATGGCATGTAGATGAAAGTATCCAAACATTGATCGAAGAGGGGAAGGTGCCCCCTACATTGGTAGTCGGAATTTGGAACGGAGGTTCAAAGCGACATTCTGAATTCTTCCCAGAGAAGGTATTCCGTACCATGAATGATACTACTTTAGACTGGTGTAAACGCAATGGTCGGAATTATGCGGTTGCTGGCGATTCCTTTCAGATTTCTTCAGATGCCTATTTGAAATTTATTGTTCATGAATTAAAACCCGCCATAGATGCTGCTTTTTTTGTTAAAAAATCAAAGGAATATACATTTGTTGCCGGTAGTAGTATGGGTGGATTAATATCCATGTATGCCATGTGCGAATACCCCGAAGTTTTTGGTGGTGCTATGTGCTTTAGCTCCCATTGGCCTGGAGTTTGGACTCTTGAGGGAAATCCAATACCCCAGCAATTATTAGATTATATGGACAAAAATCTTCCGGATCCACAAAATCATTTTTGGTACTTTGATTTTGGCGATCAGACCTTGGATGCATTATATCCAACAATTCAAGCCAGAGTGGATGCTGTTTTACACAAACATGGAAATAACGAACGCAACTGGATTACCCGCTTTTTCGGTGGGGATGATCATAGTGAGCGTTCGTGGTCGCGTCGATTTCCGGATGCCTTTTGGTGGTTATCGACAAAAGCGAATCCTTAAAAAGAATTCAGTATAATTACTTTTTCTTTTGCAGTTTATCCGCGGTTTTAATACCGCGAAAGAAGAGGTCTTTTCGAGAACCATTATTCATCACCACTTCCATGGTAATATCATAAATTCCGGCTTTCCTTTCCGCTTTATTTTCACTGGGTTCAAAATAGTAATTGCACGCACCACCACTGATCGCAGTTTGAACTAAATACCCTTTTTTGTTTCTTAGGATTCGCTCTTTTTGAACTTTAATTTCAACACTGTCCCCATTTTTTACTTCATTGATATTACTCAAAAAGGTATCTCCAATAACAAGTAAGGGACCGTTATAGGCTTGAGGCTTACTGTTTACGGTAAGCATGAAATGCGTTAGTTTATATTGTTGGGCGTGCAACGTATGGAAAAGGCCCATGAAGGTGAATGCGGTTATGGCAATTAGTTTTTTCATGAAACAAATTTAATTCTTCTAAGGGTTCTAATATCGAATTGCAAAAATATGATATATCAATGTTGCGGATTAAAATGTTTTTTATTTCTTGTAATTTTATGAATGATTATTTTAGCAATGTTTATTCAACAAACATTACAAAGCGGGTAAATCCGTTATGGTATTCTTCAAATGCCATGCCCTCATGGTTGAAAACAACACGGTCCGCAGTGATCGCTTCTCCTAATTTGGGATATGCTTTCATAGCGGCAATTATCATGGATAACATACCGCCTGTTTCTAGTTCTGTATAATATGATTTTCGATTAGGGATCGAAATAAAGTGAAAGTTGGGATTACTTTGTATGATTTTTTGACCCTCTGAAGAATCTTTAATTACCAGACCTGCAAATGATCTCAAATCCGCTTCTTTGACTTTGCCCGGATCATCAAAATATACGCCTACAAACATAGAAGAATCCAACCCATTTTGCTTTTGTGCCTCCTTTACTTTGGTAAATACGGTTCCAATTTCTTGATAGGATCCTTTATGATCCGCGCCAATAAGCAGGTAGCCACCCTGATTGCCGCGTTCTATTTTTACCTCAGCAAAAGCTCCGGAATACCATAATATGATAAAGATGCTTACGCCAAGGCCGGCAATTCCGATGGTTAAGTATTTTATAAGTTTGTTAGATTTCATAGCAATGCAAAGTTAATGTATTGGGATTATTGTATATATCGGATGAATTTAATCATTTTGAATGTGCTCAAACAAGAAGAACGACTCAATGGGTAATTCAAATAGCTTGGACATTTTAAAAGCAGTTGGCAAACTTGGATCAAATTTTTCTTTTTCTATGGCATTTATGGTTTGCCTCGAAACCCCAATGATTTCCGCTAATTCCTCCTGAGTAAGGCCTTTTAGTTTACGTAATTCTTTTACCCTATTTTTCATTTGTATCGTCGACGGTTAAAATATAAAGCAGCAATTAACGTGAATGACATGAAAAATACGAGGATACTTATTTCTGCTTTATGATTGATGAGCTTGGTTTGCTCTAGTAAAGAGTAAGCCAAACCTACTACTATGGTTAAGCCGAGTGTTACCGCCATCGATTCCAATTGAATTTTTCTTTCTAATTCGTCGTAATGATTGAATAAGTTGCGATTGGCAATTATCATCATGACACCCATAGCAACATTAATTACGATGGCGATAGTTGTAATGAGTGGGTTTTCATTCCAAATGAATCTTGGACCAAAAGAAGCTAAAGCTAAGGATACTACCCATGTCCAAGTCCAGATAGCCAGTTGAATGGTTGATTTGCGTTTGTTCTCTTTCATTTTTTTGTAAAGTTATGTTTACAAAAGTAGGGCTTTATCTCCTAAAAGTAAAGTAATATTTACATTTTAAGGTGTTTTTTACATACTCGACCTGTTACCCATTGCTAGAGTGTGCAGGTTTGTTTAGGAGTTCGGGGAAGTATTATTTTTTAGGAACGCTCGATTTTAGGAACAATAACACTAGGTAAATATCCTTGGTTTGTGGATTATTTCCAATTTTCAACCCAAGGTTGCGAATTGGAGATACGGGCTTTAAACGGCTTGATCTTCACAATATTTCTTAAAGTTGTCAAGAATCAATTGCCAACCTTGCTGCTGTAATTCTAAAGAATTTTCTTTCTCGGGTACGAATCGTTCCATTACTTTTATTCCTTCGGGTGAACTTTCAAATGTGACCCAGACCCGACGGCCGTCTTCTTGGGCTTCTCCCAGACTATAGGTTAACGATTTTTCAGGGTGAATTTCTTCAAAAAATCCCCAAAAATCAAAGGCAAAACTTCCGTCTTTAGCAGCCATATTGTATGAGTAGCGGCCTCCTACTTTAAAATCTGAATCTGCTTTCGGACAATGCCAATCATCACTGGCAAAATTCCAATGAATAATATGCTTGGGATCTGTAAACGCATTCCATACAATTTCAATAGGGGCACTAACGACCACGCCCACTTCTAAGTTTTTCATATTGCGATTTTACGAAAAAATGGGTGTTTTTTTATCAGTCTTTTAAGATTTACATTTAACCTTGATTTTTTGTTTCCCCACACATTTAATGACCTTTAGCACGGAATTATTGGGGATATTTTAACGGCGTTCTTGATGGACAGATTGCCATTTTCAAGAAGCTGGTTAACATATAAAAAATACCCTTTAAAAGTGATTCTTTTTGAAATGCATGTGCTGAACTTCGGCCACAGCGCTATGATAGTAACGATACCAGCGATCCATACCGAGTTTTTTAGCTTCTATATGAATAGGGTTTCGGGCCCATTTTTGAACCGCTTCCATATCGGCCCAGTAACTGATGAAAGAGCCTCTATCGCCATGTTTGAAGCTTTCATAACCTAAGAATCCAGGAGATTTTATGGCAAGTTGTAACGTTAAAATATCATATTCCTCATACCCATCTAGATCCTCAGAAAGGTAGTAATTAAAAATAGATGCGATAAATGGAGTTTGAGGTTGGGGAGTTACGTGCCATTGAATCATGATGGAAAACTACGACTACGTTATGAAAATTGCGATAAAATTTTATCCATATCGACGGATTATATCAATTTATCGCCTAGAATAAGGGAAATTCTATTCTCAAGAACTTCCCTTATTATAATAAAGTTTGCCGTTATTAGTTTAGGCTTTTGTAGCCAAAAGTTCCTTTTCGATGATTTCCTTCAACGTCATTTTCGGTAATGCACCGGCTTGCATCATAGGTTGTCCCTCCATAGGAATGAAAAGAATACTGGGGATACTGCGAATTTGAAAAACGCTAGATAATTCTTCTTCCACTTCGGTGTTTACCTTGTAAATTATGATTTCAGGATATTCTGTACTCAATTCTTCTAAAATGGGTGCTACTACTTTACATGGTCCGCACCAGTCTGCATAAAAATCGATGATAGCGGGTTTATTGCCAGCAAATTTCCATTCACTGTGTTGGGTGTAGTCGAAAACTTCGTCTAAAAATCTTTGTTTAGTAAGTTGAACCGTTGCCATAATTATTATTTTATAATGCAAAATTAGCGTTGCAATGTTTGAAACATTGTGCTATTTGTCGCAAAGATCTGAAACAGAAAACCTTACCTTCTAAAAGGAATCAGCAAGGCAACTGCTGCCGCTAATTCTTCATTGCTGCAAGATTTTCCTCTGGCAATTACATCATATCCAATTAATCCAAGAAATGCTTTCTCATCTTTAATTCTGGCCAATACATTGTATCCAATAAGTCCTTCATAAATTCTGGAATTATGATATCTGGCAAGGATTTCATATCCAGCAGCACCTGCATAAATGTTTTCATTTTTAAAGCGCCCCACAATTTCATAACCTGCAGAACCTTGGTAAACGGTACCATTGTCAACACGGGCAAGCACGGTATTTCCAGACATTCCTTCAAAAACGGTGCATTGCGCATTGAGTGAAATTTGTACAAGCAGGAAAAGAACGAAAATAATTAAAAAGTGTCGTTTTTGATTTTGCATGAATTCAAAAATACTAAAAATCAATGATATATGTATTTTTGCATGTGAGGGTTTAGTCTTTGGAGGGATTTAATTTGTGGTAATAAACATAAGAAATAGCTAAAATTCCCAAAACAATTAAGGGAAAAAAAGTTTGTCCATCTATACCATCAACCGCACCTTGACTGATGGAAGCGAATAGAAAATCGAATGTAAAATGGGCATAAGTACCCAGTAAGTTTATTGTGGTGATTTTCTGGATACTTAGGCAATTGATACCTACTCCAGCGTGGAAATGGTTATTCCCCATTTTAAAATCGCATCTTTTAATGCCTGTTGTTGTCAAGATTTGTGTGCGTCATAAAATCCAATTAATTTTACGAAATGATCAGAAGAGGGGCAATCGAAGATGTGGCTTTATTGCAAAATATCGGTAGAATAACATTTCAAGATACTTTTGGAAATACGTGTACTAAGGAAGACATGAGGGAAGTTCTTGAGTTGTTTTTCAATACGGCCCAATGCGAAATGGAATTGACAGATCCGGAGGATTATTTCTATTTTTGGGTAGACGATGAAACTGGTGAGGTTAGGGGTTATGTACGAATCAACGCAAAACACGATTGTCCTGTTGATGAACTAAAACCTTTT
>CBFHGY010000016.1:0-33494 GCA_965655465.1 Bacteroidia bacterium
AAAACGCCCGTGTAATTATGCGGCGTAATATTTCTGAGTTCGGTTTTGATGGTGTCGGTAACATGTAGGGTATCTATGAACTCGTGGATGGATTCCTTGGTTATTTGGGTGTTATTACGTGTTAATTCTTTAAGTGTTTCGTAGGGGTTGGGGTATTTTTCTCTACGTAATATGGTTTGTATCGCTTCCGCAACTACGGCCCAATTGGCTTCCAAATCTGCATTTATTTTATCAGAATTTAAAATCAATTTACCCAAACCTTTCTGAATGCTGGTCAATGAAATCAAAATATGTGCCATCGGAACTCCCATATTGCGCAATACGGTACTATCTGTTAAATCTCTTTGCAAACGGCTTATGGGAAGTTTGTGTGAAAGGTGTTCTAATAGCGCAATGGCAATTCCTAAATTGCCCTCCGCATTCTCAAAATCAATCGGATTGACTTTATGTGGCATTGCACTGGAACCAACTTCGCCTTTCTTGATTTCTTGTTTGAAATAATCCATAGATACGTAGGACCATATATCTCTAGTAAAGTCGATCAGAATGGTGCAAATACGCTTCCAAGCATCTAAATGCGCCGCCAAAGTATCATAGGGTTCTATTTGGGTTGTCCACATATTGCGTTCCACTTTAAGGTGTTCTGAAAGGAAATTTTGACTGAACGTAATCCAATCTATTTGTGGAAATGCCACATGATGTGCATTGAAATTACCCGTAGCACCTCCAAATTTTGCTTTATGAGGAATTCGTTTCAATGCCGCAAATTGGCCTTGTATCCGCGCAATAAAAACAGCCCATTCCTTGCCTAATCGAGTAGGAGAGGCCGCTTGACCGTGGGTACGTGCAAGCAGAGGTTGATCCATCCATGCGCGAGCCTGTTCGGTCATTTTTTCAAGTACAGATTCCAAAATAGGATACATTACCCTCTCATTGGCATCTTTGATGCTCATTGGGATGGCGGTATTATTAATGTCTTGACTTGTTAAACCGAAATGTACCCACTCCTTAACCGCTTCCATTCCCCATGCATCTAATTGCTCTTTTATAATATATTCAACAGCTTTAACATCGTGATTGGTGATTTTCTCAATATCTTTAACGCGTTGTAATTCGCTGTCGGATACGGTTTCCAACCAAGCAAGTAATTTAACCGCGGCATCTTCAAGTAATACGCAGTCGGATCCTAATTCCGAAACTTTCGATAGGGCATGTAGGTATTCTATCTCAACCTTTAATCGGTAGCGGATTAAAGCAGCTTCAGAAAAGTAAGTTTGTAAGGCTTGTGTTACCTTATAGTAGCGACCGTCGATAGGGCTGATGGAATGTAATGCTGACATGTATATAGAAATGATTTGCAAAAATAGAAAATATTAAACCAACTATTTTAATCAAAGTTTAGGGGGAAGCCTTAATTTTGGTGTCCCTACTACTATGAATATAAGAAACATTGTTCTGGTATCTTCCTTATTATACATAGGAAATACCCTTTCTGCTCAAACTACCGACAGCATACCCATCCAAAATTCCCATAGAATGGTCCAAAAAGTCCGCTATCGACCTGCAACCTACCGCAATATTCCTGTTAAGGATAATTATATAAGTGGCTTTGCCTTAGGCTTGGATTATACTTCTGAAAATTTCACGAATAAACCCGATATGGCTTGGGACAGTGCGAATTTATATCTGGGAAATTCTGGCGGATTCAACATGTATGGGGTTTTTATGCCCAAGTCTATCCGAAATTGGCGTAAGAACAATCCTCATTTTGGCAATGCTAATTTTGGATTTGGATTTAATGTAAATCAGTTCCATAGCAGCAGGAAAAATCTCATTCAAATTAGTACTCGAAACGAAGACAGTGCAAGAACCCATGTTACAAATAGCCATGTTAGCTTCTATGGTATGGGCCGTTATGAATGGGCGCTGGGAAATATTTATCCATTCGTGGGTTTTCAAGCGGGTTTTACCATTGCATCTACCGATCAAGTTACCGAAATGATCATGATTTCTAACGAATATGAACAACGCGCCCAAACGAATATGACGACTTCTTCTGCAACCTATTTGGCTCCTGAAATTGGGATTAGAATGCGTTTAAATCCATGGTTCAGTATTGTGGCTTCGCACGAATGGAAATATGGGAGTCAATTTAATCTAACCGATGTGAAAAATGTTCAATTCAGTGGAAATGACGCCAGGGTGCCACAAAACAGTGTTTCATATCATACGGGAATGTTCAAATTTGGGGTCTTGTTTGATTTGAGCGATAAATACGATCGCGAAATTATCAAAGAAGCGTATTACGACACCACGATGGTTTTAGAAGAAATTCAACAAAATAATCCGAACAAGCCATGTCCTCCGTGCCCATGCGAAGTGAATTCAAAACCGCTCAAAGACACCAATAAATCCGATATCTCGGTAGATCCAAGTAATCCACAAACCGTTCCCAGTGATGGCTCGAATCGAAGCAGTACCATTAAAATTCCAGATTCCAATACAACAACAATTCCCAATACCATGCAGTTACCAAAGAAGAAATTGCCAACTTCAATTTCGCCAAAATCGGTTCCATTGCCAACGAAAAAGAAATCGTAATAGAATCTATACTTAAATAAAGCGACCCGTATGGCTTGCTTTGCATTTTTTGATCTGTTCGGGGGTGCCTTCTGCTACGATCTCGCCCCCAGCAGCTCCACCTTCGGGACCCACATCAATGATCCAATCTGCAGCACGAATCACATCTAGATTGTGTTCTATTACTAAAACGCTGTTCCCTTTATCAACCAAGGTTTGTAAAACGGATAGCAATTGTTTAATATCATCAAAATGCAAACCGGTAGTGGGTTCATCTAAAATGAACAAGGTTTTCCCGGTATCGCGTTTACTCAATTCGGTAGATAATTTCACTCTCTGTGCCTCACCGCCAGAAAGGGTAGTACTGCTCTGTCCCAAGGTAATATAACCCAAGCCCACGTCTTGCATGGTCTTTATTTTACGATAAATTAATGGCACATTCTCGAAGAATTCAACAGCCTGCGATACGGGCATTTCCAAAACATCGTATATACTTTTGCCACGGAAGCGAACTTCTAAAGTTTCCCGGTTATAGCGTTTGCCTTGACATACATCACAAGGTACTTCTACATTGGGAAGAAAATTCATTTCAATTACTTTTCGACCCCCACCTTTGCATCCTTCACAACGACCCCCTTTTACATTAAATGAAAATCGGCCCGGTTTATACCCGCGTATTTTACTCTCTGCTAGTTGGGTAAATAAATTACGAATTTCTTGAAAAACGCCCACATAAGTTGCAGGATTACTGCGAGGAGTTCTTCCAATAGGGCTTTGATCGCTTCTAATTACTTTATCGATCAATTCTAAGCCAGATACAGAATCGTAGGAGAGAGGCCGATGATGAGACCCATAAATTTTATGTTTGGCAAGCGGATAAAGGGTTTCATTGATCAAAGTAGACTTGCCACTGCCGCTTACACCGGTTACACACACAAAGATTCCTAGTGGTACATGCAAATCGGTTCCTTTAAGATTGTTGCCTTTGCAACCTAAAACACGAATATATTCATCTGAGGGTTTTCTTCGGTGTTCCGGAATGGGAATTTTAGCCGTGCCATTCATATAGGCAGCGGTTACTGCTGAAGAGGCTAAAAATTGAGGTACGGTGCCGGATGCTACGATTTGCCCCCCATTTTTACCTGCCAATGGTCCGATTTCTACCAACCAGTCGGCTGCTTTCATCATATCCTCATCGTGCTCTACTACCAGTACCGAATTTCCAATATCACGCAAATCCTTCAAGCTCTGAATCAATCGTTCATTATCACGCTGGTGTAAGCCAATGGAAGGTTCATCAAGGATGTATAAAACATTTACCAGTTTAGATCCAATTTGTGTGGCTAATCGAATCCGTTGTGCTTCTCCACCACTTAAGGTTTTTGCGGGCGAGTGTAACGACAAATATCCCAAACCTACACCCGATAAAAACGAAATGCGGTTTTTAATTTCTTTTAAAAGTTCTGTGGCAATAATTTGCTGCCTCTCGGTGAGTCGATCTTCTACATTTTCTAACCATTCTGCCAACAATGAAATGTTCATTCTCGAAAGATCAGAAATACTTTTATTATCGATTTTAAAATGCAAGGATTCTTGCTTTAATCGATCGCCATTGCATACGGGGCAAGCTATTTCGTGTACAAATTCTTCGGCCCACTCGCGCATACGGTCGTCGTCCGATTCAAAGTAGGAATCTGCAACAATATTGATTACACCTTTAAAATACGTTTCATGTTTATGTCCGCCCCATTTTTCGCCCTTCATTACAATATCTATGGGTTCTTCATCGCCGTACAAAACGGCTTTTAATTGGGCTTCTGTTAAACTTTCTATGGGATCAGCAAGCGAAAAATTGTATTTCTTAGCAATAGTCCGTAATTGTTGAAAGGTCCAATTTTCACGCAATTCACCAACAGGTAAAATTCCCCCTTTATTAATGGATTTCTTTGGATCGGGGATAATGTAATCAATATTTACTTCAGATTTTACTCCGATTCCCTCACAATGCTCGCAAGCCCCATAGGGTGAATTAAAAGAGAATGAATTGGGTTGAGGTTCCTGATAACTGATCCCAGAAACGGGATCCATAAGGAATTTACTGTATGGGTGTAAATCGCCGTTTTCATCAATCACTGTAACGTATCCTTCGCCCACTTTTAGCGCAGTGGCTAAACTTTCTTGAAGTCGCTTTGGAGATGTTGATTTTATTTCCAATCTATCGATAACAATATCGATATCGTGAATTTTATAACGATCTAACATCATTCCTTTGGTGATATCGATCATTTGTTTATCGACAACCACTTTGTTATACCCGCGCTTTTTTATTTGTTCGAATAATTCTCGATAATGGCCTTTTCTGGATTTGATAACAGGCGCTGTTAGTGCAATCTTCTGTCCGTCGTAAGAACTTAGTATATTTTCATATATCTGTTCTTCGGAGTATCGTACCATTTTTGCCCCAGTTACATAGCTGTAGGCCTCGCCAGCACGTGCAAAAAGCAATCGGAGAAAATCGTAAACCTCGGTAACAGTTCCTACTGTACTTCTAGGATTTCTAGAAACCGTTTTTTGCTCGATGGCGATAACCGGAGATAAGCCTTTAACTTTATCTACATCGGGTCGTTTCATATCACCCACAAACTGCCTAGCATATGCTGAAAATGTCTCTAAATAGCGTCTTTGACCTTCCGCAAACAAGGTATCAAATGCCAAGGAACTTTTACCCGAACCCGATAAACCCGTAAATACAACCAATGAATTTCTTGGGATTGTAATATCAACATCTTTCAAATTGTGTTCCCGCGCACCCTGTACAATTATTACTTTATCGCTGTCGGGTTGGTGGATATCGGAAGGCCGCTGGGTCATAAATCGCAAAAATACAAAAGAAAGCCCCTATTTCCCTTTATTCCGTCGATATTTTGAACAATAAAGGCTAATCAAGCGTGCTTTCTTGGAAACATTGTATTTTTGTTCGCTGTGTGGAGTCAAATTAAAGCCTTTTATGCCCAAAACCCCTTGAAATTCATGGTGCTTTTGGGACTCACTTTACGTTTAATGTCGGTGTTTTTTTCGCGGGGGTATGCATTTACCGATGACCATTATTTTGTAATAGAAGAAGCCCAACAATGGATCTATCAAAGCGAGCAACCTAGATCCTTTGGAAATCCCCATATAATTTTGGAAGACCGCCTTTCACACGGTGCTTTATATACCACCATTCATTACGTATTATTTCAAGTGTATCGTTTAATCGGATTTGAAGATCCCATGTGGATTATGGTATCTATACGACTTTTTCATGCATTATATAGTTTGTTAATAATTACTCTTGGTTATCGCATTGCCCGGGCTTTGTCCAATCATAAAGTGGCTCTTGAAGTGGCGATGATACTCTCGATAATATGGTTCATGCCATTTTTATCAGTCCGAAATTTAGTCGAAATGGTCTGCATTCCTCCTCTTATGGCTGCCGCCTACTTTATTATCATTAATCCCGAAAATCGCAGAAATTTATTTGCGGCCGGCCTCTTTGCCTCCCTTGCTTTTGCTCTCAGATTTCAAACCATTTTGTTTTCGGGTATGTTTGGTGTGGTTTTGATTTTTCAATCCAAGTGGCGTTCGGCAATCATGCTGTTAGCCGGATTTGCAGTAGGAAGTGGCTTGCTTTTAGGCGTATTAGATGCGCTTCTTTTCGGTACGCCTTTTCACGAACTGCTTTCTTACATTGAATACAATACCACCCATTCCGGCGAATATCCCAACGGTCCTTGGTATCAATATATTGGCGTGGTGCTTGGTATGTTATTAATCTTTTCTGGGGGAAATTGGACCTTTGCAGCATTTTCGAAGTTCAGAACGTATTCCATTATTATGCTTCCTGTTGCACTATTCTTGCTTTTTCATTCCTATTTTCCCAACAAACAAGAACGATTTATACTGCCCGTAATTCCCTTTCTCATTATTATTGGAATCGTGGCTTGGCATGATTACTTGCAACAGAAACAGAGTAGCCAGCTTTTAAAATGGAATGCCTTTTCAAAACGATTCTTTTGGATTTTAAATACGCCTTTGCTTTTAGGTTTGACCTTTGCTTCAACCCGAACTGCGAAAATGGATGCCATGTATTTTTTGTATCAGAAAAAAGATGCTGCTCATTTTGCGATTGAATCTACCCACCGAGACTATATGGAATTCATGCCTCGTTTTTATGGGAATTATTGGAAGCCTTACCAACATATCCTGCCGACCTGCGACGCTGCATGTTTTTTTGATTCCATTGACGCAGGTGTGCATCCTATGCCGAATTATATTTTATTTTTAGATACCGATAACATTGAAAAACGGATAAAAAATCTAGAAAAAGAAGTTCCACTTATAAAGGTGAACCAAATTGAATCATCGTGGTTAGATCAATTGATTCCGAAATTGAATCCGATTGTAAAAAGTCAAGTAATAACCATTTTCAAAGTGGTAGGAGCTAGGAAAATACCTCCAAGTAATGAGCAGAATCTACCAGCTGCCCCCAGCACCGCCACCATTGAAGCCGCCTCCACCACCAAAACCACCGAATCCCCCTGAGGAACCTCCTCCGCCAAAGCCTCCTCCGCCAAATCCACTTCCTCCAAAGAAAATAGGAGGGGTGTAAAATCCTCGTCTGGAATATCCACCGCCACCGCCTCTGCGAATAAAAAGCAGGTAAAAAAAGAGAAACATCAATATGGGGAACAGCACGGAAAGTACCGATTCCGATTTTTTCTTGTTCTTTGTTCTTCCTTTGAATTCCCCTTTAACGGAAATAGCAAGGGCGTATACGGTTTCGCGTATAGCATTGTAATAATCGCCTTCTTTAAGGTAGGGAACAAGGTGTTTGCGGCCAATTTCTCCAACTATTCCATCATTCAGTTTCCCTTGTGTTTTATCGGCGGTAATTATATGGTATTTACGCCCTCCTACATTAAGATAAACCAGAATACCGTTATTGATTCTTTTGGAACCAATTTTCCAGTCTTTTGCAATGAACATGGCGCGATCAAAAGCATCGAATTCGCTATTTGATTCTAAAACTACCGCAATTTCAACTCCTATTGAATCTTGAAAATCCTGCAACAAACGATTAAGCATGCGCATTTGGCTTTCATTGAATACCCCCGCATAATCGTTCAAGAAATTGGTGTAAGCAGGCGCTTCTTGCTTGGCTCGAACCGTTTGCACGGAACAAATAGCCAAAGCCAGAAATAACAAGAACTTAATATATTTTATTTTTGGTAACTTCATTAGATAGTTCATTCGGATTTTCATCGCTAGGAGGAAAGTATTTCGAAAGTTGCTTTCCGACTACATGCACCCCGTTGATGATACCGTCTGTAAGATTGTTGGTTTTGATTGTACGTATAATTTCGTCTTTAACGGCTTCCCAGAATTCGTTGCCTACATGTTGGTGAATACCTTCATCGCCAATAACGGCAATTTCATGTTTCCTCAACCTTAAAAAAATTAGCACGCCATTACGATTTTCTGTTTTGTGCATTTCCAGTGCTTCAAAAACCTTTTGAGCTTCCACTAACAAGGGTAATTTAGATCCGCACACGGTATAATGTACCCGTATTTCAGCAGAGGTAATTTCCTCCGCTTCGCTAATTGCATCTACTACTCTTGCGGTTTCTATTTGACCTGCAGGAGAAAACTTTTGTAAGCCTTTAAAACCGAACAACATGAAAATTATTCGTAAACCTTATCTAAATCAGGAGCATTTTCCATTCCTTCTGCGGCTGCAAATCCAGAACGTCGATCGAACCCAAAAATGCCTGCCAAAATGTTATTCGGGAAGCGACGTACCTTTTTGTTATAGATAGCGATTGCATCATTAAATTCGGTACGTGCCGTGCTTATACGATTTTCAGTGCCTGCAATTTCGTCGTTTAATTTTTGAAATTGAGGAATGGATTTTAAGTCGGGATATTTTTCAACTACCAACATCAATCTGGATAAAGTTCCGTTCAATTTAGATTGGGCGGCTTCAAATTGTTTGATGTTCGCTGAGTTTAAATTACTGGCATCGATGTTCATGCTGGTAGCAGAAGCACGTGCAGCTACCACTTCTTTAAGGATGTTTTCTTCGGTTTTAGCAGCTTTTACAACCGTTTTGGCAAGATTAAGTATCAAATCTCCTCTGCGTTGGTATTGGGTTTCTACGTTGTTCCATGCTTTATCAACATCTTCATCGGTACTGACCATACCATTATAGGTGTTGCATCCCATAAAAAAAATGAGTAAAAATACGCCGAGAATGGCAAACAAGATAAGTGTACTGCGTTTCATATAAATTCGAGTTCAAATATACGCTCAAAAGCATCTTTCAACCTTAGATTTACTTCGAAGAAATCGATTTCTTCGTTTAATTCTTTAGAAATACTGCTAACTGCTTTGTCGGGTATTCCGCAAGGCACAATGTGATTGAACATGCTTAGGTCTGTGTTTACATTTAAAGCCAATCCATGCATGGTTAAATATCGACTGCTTTTAATCCCAATTGCCGCAATTTTCCGCTCATGTTTTCCGTTAATATCAATCCATACCCCAATGCGATCTGAAATTATTCCTGAAGTAATGTTATAGCTGGAAAGCACATCAATAATGCTGCTCTCAATGAGCGAAACATATTTTTTTAAGCCGATATTTAAAATTTCCAAATCAAAAATTGGATAGGCAACCAATTGACCTGGACCGTGATAGGTAATGTCTCCGCCGCGCTCAATTTCAAAAACATCAGCACCCAATTTTGTGAGCATCTCTGGTGTTGCTAGCAAATGATTGTGTTTTGCGTGTTTCCCAAATGTATATACATGCGGATGTTCCACAAAAATCAAGTGTTGCTCGGTTTTGCGACCTTCTTTTTTGCATTGTAGGTTGTTTTGAAACAGTTTTAATTGAAATTCCCAAACTTCTTTATACGAGGCACGTCCTAATTGGTGAAATTTGCAAATATTCATAGGGCAAATTTAAATCGCATTTGTCGTTTATGTTTTCAGGGGAAGTATTTTTGTTGGGAATTTACTCTATGTTAGAGCAAATCATTGGAACACCATCCACTTTACATTAAATCAAATAAAATTGGAAACATGAATAAGCGTGCACAAGGAGAACGGGGGGAGATACAAGCAGCACTTTGGTTCAAGCGCAATGGATATCACATTATACATCGAAATTGGTACCATGAACATAAAGAATTGGACCTTGTAGTGGAAAATGCACACACACGAATTTTTGTAGAAGTTAAATATTCCAGCGCCAATTCAGTTAATTTTCCAGAATCTAAAGTAAACAAACAAAAACAACTGTTTTTACAATCTTGTGCCCGGTCGTATCAATATCAATTTCCCAGTCATAAACGCATTCGTTTTGATATTTTGGCCATAACACAAAATGAATTCGCCACACAGATTTTTCATACAAAAGATGCCTTTTTTGGTAGAATTTCATACCCGAGATCGCGTCGTTTGTCTCATTTTTACGACATAGATTTTAATCTCAAACGCTTTTAGTCTTACTTTGCACCAAATGAAAAAAACTGTTTTCGGTTTGTTAACCATCTATTTCTTGAACACTCTAGGTGCGCAACACGTATGTGGTACCGATTTGTATTATAATCACCAAACACATAAAAATCAGTCGTTTAAACAGATTGAGGAGCAACACAATTTAGAAAGCAAGCACTTTGTAAAAACGGCTAAAAACACTATCCAGAAACGCGCTGCCAAATACACAATACCGGTAGTTTTTCATGTAATTCATACCAATGGGAGCGAAAATATCTCTCGCGAACAGATTTTAGATCAATTGAGAATTCTAAATGAAGACTTTAGTTATACCAATGCCAATAAAGTGAATTTACGCGAACCTTTTAAAACTGTAGCTGCTGTGGCAGATATTGAATTTAAATTGGCTTCGGTTGATCCAAATGGAAATTGTTTCGATGGAATTAATCGCATTTATTCGCCTTTAGGGGTGGATATGAATATGGACGATGAGCCGGTAAAAGATTTGGCCTACTGGAATTATCGAAAATATCTCAACGTTTGGGTGGTTACCAATATAGAAACTTCATCCTCTACAGGCACCGTGTTGGGTTACGCCGTATTTCCATGGACATCTAATTTTAATAAAGATGGAATTGTAATTCGTCATGATCGAGTGGGTTCTATAGGTACTGCAAGTAATACCGATGATGGCAGAACCCTTACACACGAATTAGGACATTGGCTTGGGTTATATCATACCTTCCAAGGAGGTTGTAGCGATGGCGATCAATGTGATGATACCCCCCCCGTTCTAAGTACTTTTACCAATGCGAGCTGCCCCGCAAACAGCAATTCATGTTCAAACGATAATCCTGATTTGCCCGATATGTGGGAGAATTACATGGATTATTCCAATGGCACATGTATGAGCGCGTTTACACAGGAGCAAGTTGCTCGTATGCATTATTATTTAGAAACGCTGAGAAGCTCAATATACAGCAGTAGCAATTTATTATCGGTTGGGGTGCAAAAACAAAATACCCAACCAACGGCATTTTTCAATTCTAATACTCGGGTAATCTGTGTCGGACAACCCGTGAATTTTTACGATTTGAGTTGCAAAGGAGCCGTAAGTGGGCGTTTATGGACCTTCTCAGGTGCACAACAAACGACATCTACCTTGGAAAATCCCGTTGTCATTTATCCAAAAGCCGGAACTTATCAAGTAAAACTGCAAGTAGAAAATAATTATGGCAGTGATAGTCGCACAGAAGTCGAATATATCACAGTTTTAGAAGAGCGAGGAGATACCGATCCTAATTTCGAAGAAGGTTTCGAGAATGGAGATCCAACAGTAACTTCTGGATTTGTACATCTATCACCAAGTTACAAATTTGAACGTACAAATGCAGCAGCATATACAGGTTCCTACAGCTACCGTGCGAATATAAATGCAGCGACGCCAGCAGGTGCCGTATTCAGTTTTCAAACACCGTCTTACGACATAGCTTCCTTGGGAACAGGATTTTCGCCTAAATTTACATTTTGGGCTTCTTATGCTCAACCAAATGCGGACATTAGTGAAACGCTTAAACTCTACATTTCAACCGATTGTGGAGGAACTTGGAATCAAATTTATTTAAGAAATGGCGCCTCTTTAACCTATTTAAATGCTCCTTATACAACCAATTGGGTGCCTAAAAACTCTTCCGAATGGCGCAGACATGGTTTGGCATCCTTAGGAAGTTTGGGTTATAGCGATGCAAAAAGTGCAATCTTTAGAATTGATGTTATCAGTGCTAGCGGAAATCCGGTATACATTGATAATGTAAATATGAGTCCATTTTATGCGGGAACACAACAATTGAATCCCGAATCCATCAAATTAGATTTATTCCCTAATCCCGCACATTCTAAAGCAACCTTAAGCATTCAAAATTTGAAGAATACTACCCAAGCGAGCATAGGTATTTACGACGTAACCGGTCGCTTGATTTCTTCGATTTATGAAGGGCAGTTGAAATTAGGAAATCAAGAATTTGAAATCCGGAACCCAACAAATTCTGCTTTTGGTGTGTATTATATCCGTATTGATAGCAACGAAGGCAGTGCCTCACAAAGATTAATTTTCGAAAACGAATAAATGAAGAACCTGGTAATAGTAGAGTCCCCCGCGAAAGCAAAAACGATTGAAAAGTTTTTGGGTAAAGATTACACCGTAGTTTCTTGCAAAGGTCATATTCGTGACCTTGCCGATGGTAATGATGCCATTGATATAGAAAACGGTTTCATGCCCAAATACGTAGTTTCTGATGATCGACAAGCCGTTGTACGTGAGTTGAAATCTATGGTGAAGAAAGCCGAAGTAATTTGGTTAGCAACGGATGAGGACCGCGAGGGAGAGGCCATTTCATGGCACCTTGCGGAGGAACTTAAATTAGATAAGAATACAACCAAAAGAATTGTATTTAACGAAATTACCAAGCCGGCCATACAACGAGCGATTGAAAATCCAAGAAGCATCGATCAGTTTTTAGTTGATGCTCAACAAGCCCGTCGTATTTTAGATCGATTGGTAGGATATACCCTTTCACCCGTTCTTTGGAAGCAAGTGAGACCGCGATTGAGTGCAGGTAGGGTTCAGTCCGTCGCCGTAAGATTGGTTGTAGAAAGAGAACGCGAAATCATTGACTTCATTGAAAAAAGTGATTTTAAAGTTGTTGCGATTTTTGAAAAAGAAAACGGTAAAATCATCAAAGCAGAACTGCCCCAAAGGTTTAAAGACCAGGAAAAAGCAACGGATTTTTTAAACACTCTTGTTGGAGCAGAATTTCATGTGGGAAATATTGAAGTAAAACCTACATTCAGAAGTCCCTCCGCTCCGTTTACAACCTCAACTCTGCAACAAGAAGCTTCTCGTAAGCTAGGATTCGATGTAAGTCGTACCATGAGAGTAGCGCAAAAATTGTATGAAAACGGCCATATTACCTATATGAGAACGGATTCTACGAATTTAAGTAAAACTGCAATTGATGGAGCAAAACAAGAAATACTATCTGCTTATGGTGATGCGTTTTCTGAGCCCAAAAATTTTGCAACCAAAAGCGAAAATGCCCAAGAAGCGCACGAGGCAATTCGACCTACTTATTTTGAAAAACATACCGCCGGTTCTACTCCTGAAGAACAACGACTGTATGATTTGATTTGGAAACGTTCGATTGCATCTCAAATGTCTAAGGCCCGATTAGAAAAAACTACCTTAGATATTCTTAATCAAAATACGAAAGACGTATTCAAAGCTTCTGGAGAAGTTATAAAATTTGAGGGATTTTTGAAAGTGTATCTGGAAGGTACTGATGATGAGTCCGATGAAGAACAGGAGGGCATGTTACCAGCAGTGGAGCTGAATGAAAAGTTAAAATATCAAAATATTACGGCTACACAAAAATTCGCTAAACATGCTCCCCGATATACCGAAGCTTCCTTAGTTAAAAAACTAGAGGAATTGGGAATTGGGCGGCCTTCTACCTATGCTCCAACCATTCAAACGGTTCAAAAAAGAGGGTATATTCTTCAGGAAAGTAGACCTGCACAACAACGGAAAATACCGGTGATTACGTTAATAGCAAATGCCTTAAGCAATAGCTTTGAAACAGAAAACTACGGCGCTGAAAAAAACAAATTATTTCCAAGTGATATCGGAATGTTGGTTACCGACTTCTTATCAGAACATTTTACCGATATCATGGATTACGGATTTACCGCTCAAGTAGAAGGTAAATTTGACGAAATCGCGAAAGGACTTCAGAGTTGGCAACTCATGCTTTCTGAGTTTTATAAGCCGTTTAAAATTTCAGTCGCGGATACCATTCAGAATGGGGGGCGTGTAAGTGGAGAACGTATTTTGGGTAAAGATCCGGTTACGGGATTGACTATTTTAGTGCGTATGGGGCAATATGGCCCAATGGTACAATTAGGGGCTCGAGACGAAACAGAAACTCCTGTTTATGCAAGTTTGTTGAAAATACAACGTTTGGAAACAGTTACCTTAGCAGAGGCGATTCAATTACTTTCCATATTCAACAACGGATTTCAGTTTAAGGATCAAAAAGTGCAAATTGGCGTAGGTAGATTTGGCGCATATATCAAATATGGCGAAAAATACATCAATGTAAAGGATGAGTCCGAACTTTTGGATTTAAATCAACAAAAAATTGAAGTCCTCTTAACGGAATTCGAAAAATCTCCAAGTTACCCCGTGAATCTAGGGACCTATGAAGATAAGCCCGTTCAGGTCAATGCCGGAAGATTTGGTCCTTATGTAAAGCATGCTTCCTTATTTGTAAGTATCCCCAAAGCAGAGGACCCCTTTTCAGTTACTTTGCCCAGAGCCATTGAATTGATAGAAAAAAAGCGCGAAGATGACCGTCAAAAAATGCTAAAAACTTTTGATGGAAGGGATGACGTTACTGTTCAAAAGGGAAGATATGGTGCATTTATCAAATACGGTAAGGAGAATCTTAAAATTCCCAAGGATGTGGATTACAATGATTTGACGATTGAAATGATCGAAGTCATTGCCAAGGAAGCTAATGTAGGCGAGAAAAAAACCGCTGCTAAAAAGGCATCTGGAACGAAAAAAACCACGGCTGCGAAAAAAACAACCGCCAAAAAAGCGCCTGCTAAAAAAGCACCCGCTAAAAAAACTGGAACGACTAAGAAATAATACGTATTGACCAACCGTAAAACCATACACGCTTTAGTGCAATTACTTGATGATACAGATCCTGAAGTACTAGGAATTGTAGAGTCAAAATTGATTCATGAAGGGGCTGTATTTATTCCAGAATTGGAAGAAATTTGGTTGGAAAATACGTATCCGCACTTAAATGAGCGCATAGAAGAAATTATCAAGAGATATCAAAAATCTGAGCTGCTTCATGATGTAGATCTTTGGCAAGCCAAGGGAAGTCAATCTAACGCATTAGAAGCTTGGGTATTGGCTAGTAGGGTTCAATATCCAGGCTTGAAATTAAGTATGATCCGCGCCCAATTGAATCAATTAAAAATCGATGCTTGGGTAAAAATGGGAGGGGTGAAAAATCCCTTAGACCAAATTCAAATTTTAAATCATGTTTTTTTTGAAACTTATGGTTTTAAAGGGAATAATGAAAATTATCACAATCCTGATAATTCGATAATTACCCGCGTGATGGAAACGAAATTTGGCAATCCCATTTCTTTATCCATACTGTATATGTCGGTCGCTCATGATTTGGGTTTGCCTTTGTTTGGTGTCAATTTGCCCCAACATTTTGTTTTGGCATATTGTAAACTAAAAACTCCGCTTAATGAAAATGGGACCTACGATCGAGCCGTTTTAAATGTTGATAACGTTGAAAAGGTAAATTTCTATGTAAATGCCTTTTCCAAAGGACAAATATTTACAAAAGAAAGCGTAGATGCCTTTTTAAAGGTTATTAAAGTGAATCCTCAGGCTTCTTTTTACCAACCATGTGACTCTTTAGAAATTTTTCGACGGATCCTCAGAAACTTGCACTATGCCTATTCGGAGCAGCAAGACAAAGAAAAACAAAGAGATATATTAGATATGATGAGGCATCTCGGAATGACCAATACAGAGGAATCGTAGGATATATTTGCTCGCACGCAATAAAATTGCGAAATTTGTAAAATCTTATTATGGCAGAAAATCCGATTCTCGTTCCAAAAATGGGCGAAAGCATAAACGAAGCAACCGTAATTCGTTGGCTTAAAAATGTGGGTGACAAAATTGAAAAAGATGAACCTATAGTGGAAATTGCTACCGATAAGGTAGATAATGAAATTCCAAGTCCAGCCGATGGCGTGCTTACCAAACAACTCTTTCAAGATGGCGACGTTGTGAAAGTAGGAGAGGCTATAGCAATGATGGATTCTGAAGCGGTTTCAGCAGCGGCCCCTCAAGTGCAAAACACAGCAGTGGAAGTTGCTGCAGCGGTTGAGCAAATCGAAAACCAAGTTCAAGAAGTTATTAATCAAAATATTCCGGTTGCCAAACCAAGCGATTCAAATCGGTTCTATTCGCCATTGGTAATGAATATCGCTGCCCAAGAAGGCGTTACCTCTCAGGAACTGGAGGGAATTGAAGGTACCGGGATGGAAGGTCGTGTTACCAAAGCCGATATTCTAAAGTATTTAGAAAACAGAAGCACTGTTGCAACAAAGGCTACATCAACAATTAGTGAAATCCCATCGCCACAAGGCAATACAGCAACTCCTGCTGCAGTGTTTACTCCTGACACGGTGCCAACAAAGGCAGTTGCACATACACCATCCATAAACCTAAATCCAGGCGACGAAATCATTCAAATGGATCGTGTGAGAAAAATGATTGCCGATCACATGGTAATGAGCATGCAAACCAGTCCACACGTAACTTCATTTGTGGAAGCAGATGTAACCAATATGGTGAATTGGAGGAATAAAGTAAAAGATGGTTTCAAAAAACGTGAAGGCGAAAACTTGACGTTTACCCCTATATTTCTTTGGGCAATTGCAAAGGCTATAAAGGATTATCCCATGATTAATGTTTCCGTAGATGGCGATAAAATTATCAAAAAACGAAACATCAATATCGGAATGGCTGTTGCCCAAAGCAATGGTAACTTGATAGTGCCCGTAATTAAGAATGCGGATTCTATGAATTTATTGGGATTAACGCGTGCGGTTAACGATTTTGCTGCTCGTGCCCGTGTAAATAAATTAGCGCCAGATGATATTCAAGGTGGAACTTATACCTTAACCAATGTGGGTTCTTTTGGCAATATTGCAGGTACTCCGGTAATCAACCAACCTCAGGTTGCAATTATGGCAGTAGGTACCATTACTAAAAAACCCGCAGTTCTTGAAACTGAACATGGGGATGTAATTGCCATTCGTCAGAAAATGATTTTATCGCACAGTTACGACCATAGAGTTGTAGATGGTGCTCTAGGAGGTATGTTCGTAAAGAGAGTGGCTGAATATCTCGAACAGTGGGATATGAATACCGAGGTTTAATGGTTATGAC
This sequence comes from Bacteroidia bacterium, assembly GCA_965655465.1. GTDB lineage: Bacteria > Bacteroidota > Bacteroidia > NS11-12g > UBA955 > VMCP01. The sequence continues at coordinate 17,176 of CBFHGY010000016.1, forward strand.
AAACCGGTTATGGAAACGAAAATTATCCGGTTTGTCAACCTGTTTTTTATATTCTTAATTCTCAATGCCTTCATCTATATTTTTGATGAAGTATTGCCCCCCTTGGTACGAATTTATACCATTACAAATAACCATAAACAACTCAGTTTTTCTGAAGAATTTAAAATCAATAAAGATCTAGGTTATACCTTGCTCGTAGAAGATTCTACAAATAAAAATTCTGGAGAACAGGTATTATTGGTAGAAGTAGACGAAGCTTCCTATTTTAGAGCGGCAAAAGGAGACAAAGCGTTTGTATATGTTACGCCAATTTTTAAGCACATTCGATTTTGCTTAGATGAAAAACATCCCATTTTAAAAACGGCCAATCCGTTTATTTACCGATATCCGCTTGAAATCAAAAATATTGTAATGCCAATATTGATTTTAATCTTGTCTATTTTAGGTTATAAATCAAAAATTTTCGAGTTGAAATTCACCCTCTTTTTATTTAATGGGATATTTTCAATTGTTTTAAAATGGATGTTACGTTAATCAAGACTTTTAAACATCCCTTGTCTTGGATGTATTTAGGATGTGTGCTTGCCGCAATACTTACACAAATTGTGGATCCCAGGACCCTTATAGATACCCAGGAATACTATGCGTCAATAAACTATAATTTTCATTTCGAATCTTTGAAAATCGATCCGATGGCAGGAGATCGATGGATGTATGTAAGTCGCAGAACCCCAGGTTATCCAACCCTTTTGTTTTTTTTAGGGGGAAGCGGAACGCTTATCATTCAGGGAATAGCAGCAATTCTGAGTCCCTATGTTTGCCTGAGAATTTTAAATTATTTTGGGAGCGCCATATCGCATACCCTTTTTTGGTTGTTATGGTTAACTTTCCCCCTACAATTCTTTTACACAGCGTTGCCCATGCCCGAAATAGGAGTACAATTGATGTTGATTACTTGGATTTGGTTATTGGTTTCTAAACAAATTATAAAATCCAACTGTGTATTAGCGCTATTGTTATTATTTAAGCCCATATTTATCGTATTAGGTCTTCCATTGACGGTATATCTGTATTTGTACAATAAAAATTCGGATATAATTAATTCAGGTTTGACGGGCTTCTTGAAGTTCAAAAATGCCTTTAATCCGGGTTTCAGAGGGAAAATCCTAAGTTTTGGAATTCCAATGTTTGCGCTATTTTCAATGGCAACATCAAATAAATCCCGTTGGGGGATATTTCACATTTCCTCCGTAAGCACGACTAATTTTTATGAATATAATCGGTTTTTAATCCTTCAAAAAGTCAAAGGATCTCAATATACGGATTCCCTCTATCAGGCCGAATCTCGAGTGTTAAATACGCTTTCTAATTTAGATCCGGAAAAGGGAAAATATCTACAAAAAAGATCTAGAGAAACCCTTCTGGATTATCCGCTGCATTATGCGTATTTGCATCTTAAGGGAATTATACAAATGGCGATTGATCCGGGACGTTACGATGCCATGGTGTTTTTAAAATGGCCTACAAGAAAGGGATTTTTAGGAGTTAATGATGGAAGTCAGACAGGTCGCAGACCCTATTATGAATGGGCGTATATGGTTTTTTTTGCGGCACTCGGACTAATCAAATTGACAATGTTTTTATGGGTTATCATTCAAAAAATAATCAAGAAAACACCATTCAGCACACTAGAAATGGTAATATTATCAAGCATCTTCGCGTATGCTTTTGCGGTAGGTGCAGTGGGAACCGCACGGTATTTTTTACCACTTTATCCCTTAATAATAGTTTTTATCCTGTTGTATTTCTCAAAATTTAAGCGCTATGAAAATTTTACTCCTCAGCGATAATCATGCCCATACCGATTCCGGAATTTTAAAACATGTTCAATGGGCAGATGAAGTGTGGCACGCCGGCGATTGGTTGAATCTAGATTTGCACAATGAAATTTTGAAATGTAATAAACCTATCGTGGGCGTTTATGGTAATGTAGATGGCACCGATGTGCGTGCTTGGTATCCAGAATTTCAATGTTTCGAACGTGAAGGACTGCGGATTTTCATGACGCATATTGCAGGCAAACCTGGGAAATACGCACAAAGAATTGTTCAAGAAGCCCGAAAATTCCGTCCTAAACTTTTTATTTGCGGTCATTCACACATTCTATTAGTGCAAAACGACACCCAAAATGGATGGTTACACATGAATCCTGGGGCTATTGGTTTGCATGGATTTCATACCATGCGAACAGGTTTGCGTTTTGAAATTCAATCAGGTAGCGTTAAAAATCTTGAAATCGTTGAATGGCCTAGAAAACAAATTGTGGAATAATTCCAAAAAGTAATTGATTTTTACTAGGAAAGTGTTATTTTTGCATTCCTTTAAAAGGAAGCCCAGGTGGCGGAATTGGTAGACGCGCTGGTCTCAAACACCAGTGGGCTTAAACCCGTACCGGTTCGACTCCGGTCCTGGGCACCACTTGAATCGAATCATACATACACAGATTCAAACAATCGACGGTCACAACATGGCCGTCGATTTGTTTTTGCCAGAAATGCCGGGCTCAGAGAAGCTTAGCGTTAGCATCTTTTGTCACGGCTTTAAAGGATTTAAAGATTGGGGTTTTATTCCACATATTCACGATTTTTTGGTCACCGAAAACAGGGCTTTAATCTGTTTTAATTACTCACACAACGGCGTAGATAAGAGAGATTTCGATGATTTAGAAATGTTTGCAGAGAATACCATTGGTCAGGAGCTACGCGACATGGAATCCTTAGCGAGGTGGATACAGGAAGAGGCTACTGAGGAATATCATCTACATCCAGAAAAATTGGATTGGATAGGACACAGTAGAGGTGGAGGCAATGTTTGGATTTTTAGCGCGCAGTTTCCACAATACGTCCGTAAAATTGTATCTTGGGCGGGCATTTCCAATTATCAAGATCTTTTTAGGAATCTAGATCTAGCTGCCTGGCAAAAAGCAGGTATAACGTATATCGAAAATGCACGGACTAGGCAACAAATGCCACTTAAGTGGATGATCTATGAAGAACTTCAGAATAATAAAGATACCTACAATATACTGAAAGCTGCGCTTAAAATGGAAAAGCCCGCGCTGATCATACATGGAACCAAAGACGAATCTGTTTCCTTTGATAATGCTCATAAATTAGCAGAGGCCTGTAGCCATGCTATTATCATCCCGGTTGAAAATCAAGGTCATACGTTCGGAGTTTCTCATCCTATGACCAGCCTTGCTGAGGCAAATGAAGATTTTTGGTTAATATTGGATAATACCTTAGAATTTTTAGAGGAAGAAGCTGAGGATCAATTAATTAGTTAATCGATTTTTTCTGAGCTCGTGATAAACGGTCGTTGATTGCGCGACCCAAATCTTTATTTGGGAGCCATTCGAAATATACCCGTTTCAATCCTAATGCATCAAATTGACGTAACATAGAAAAAAGTTGAGCGGCAGCTTCGGAAAGATTGCCTTTAGGAGATAAGTCGAAAAGGGTATCTGCTTGAGAAATGGGCTCTTGATTTTGAAATTTTAGCAAATATTTAGGTAATAAATCTTTGCGAAAATCATCACCATCCATAGGCAATAATTCACATCTTGGGGCATAATGATGTTCTAATTGTCCAGGAGCTATGGCGGTATTGGGCGCATGTTGGATGCGGATTTCGGCTTGGGGAATTATTTCTTGAATAGACTCAAAGGAAATGCCACCCAATCTTAGAATTCGGGGAATAGTATCCTCAAAAGAAACAATGGTTGATTCAATTCCTACTGTAGATTTACCCCCATCTAGAACATAGGGGATTTTTCCTGCCAATTGATCCATTACATGTTGAGCACTTGTAGGACTTACATAAGTAAATGGATTTGCAGATGGGGCAGCAAGCGGATAGGGTAGGGATTCTAATAGTTGTAAACTTAAAGGATGATTGGGAATGCGAACAGCAACTAAATCACTGCCTGATGTTAATAAATAGGGAACTATTTGAGATTTGGGGAGTACTAATGTTAGCGGGCCGGGCCAAAAATGCCTCGCAAGTTTTTTCGCATCCTCTGGAAATTGTAAAACACAAGGTTCTATTGCGGCGATATTAGGAAAATGAAGAATTAATGGATCAAAAAAAGGCCTGTTTTTAGATTGAAAAATGCGTGTAATAGCCTGTTCGCTTAATCCGTTTCCCGCAAGTCCGTATACGGTTTCTGTAGGAATCCCAACGACTTCATTGGAATTTAACCAGTAAATCGCTTCTGAAATATCAAAGCCTTGCTGGGTTTTAAATTCCATGAATTATCGTCGTTTTAAGCTATACTTATCGATTTTGTTGTAAAGGTGACTCCGTTGGATATCGATTTCTGTAGCGGTTTTTGCCACATTCCACGAATTTTGGATCAATTTTCGTTCGATAAAAACCTTTTCAGCCCAATCTCTAAATTCCTGTAAGGTTTGGTAATCGTCTACCACTCCGAATGGATCGGAACCTCTTTGTGCGGGATTGCTATACATGTACACATCATCTCCGGTGATTTCTTTTCCAGATAAAATGACAAGTCTCTCAATTACGTTGCGCAATTCGCGAATATTTCCTGTCCAATTAACATCTTTCAATGCTTGATATCCATCTGTCGTAAAATCTTTTCTTGGGAAGCCATTTTCAGCGCAGATTTCGTCTAGAAATTTATTTGCTATCAAAGGGATATCGTCGACGCGTTCATTTAACGTGGGAACGTGAATGAGTATTACGGAAAGCCGGTGATACAGGTCCATCCTGAATCGACCTTGTTCAATTTCATCGAGAAGATTCTTATTGGTGGCGGCAACTATACGAACGTCAACTTTAATTTCCTTATCACCTCCAACACGGGAAATCCTGCCTTCTTGAATAGCACGCAATACTTTTGCTTGCGCTGCCATACTCATATCCCCAATTTCATCTAGGAAAAGCGTACCCCCATGCGCTTGTTCAAATTTCCCAATACGTTGTTTTATAGCAGAGGTAAAACTACCTTTTTCGTGACCGAATAATTCGCTTTCTATTAACTCAGTTGGAATGGATGCACAATTTACTTCGATTAAGGGTTGATTTGCGCGGGTGCTTCGCTCGTGTAACCAACGGGCAACCAACTCCTTTCCGGTTCCATTTTCCCCTGTTATTAAAACCCTAGCTTCAGTGGGTGCAACCTTCTCAATCGTGTCTTTAATCTTCGTAATAGCGGGTGTTTCTCCAATGATATCGAAGGTTTTTGCAACCTTACGCTTTAAATGGGTAGTTTCAACTACCAGATTGTTGCGATCTATAGCGTTGCGCAGGGTAATCAACAAACGATTTAAATCGGGCGGTTTGGTAATAAAGTCAAATGCACCTTTTTTGGTGCTGTCAATGGCCATTTCAACGTTTCCATGGCCTGAAATCATAACCATTGGAATTTGAGGTTTCAATGCTTGCACCCTTTCGAGTAATTCAACACCGTCGATACCAGGCATTTTTACGTCACATAAAACAACGTCGTAATCGTTCTTTTGGATGAGTTGCCAACCTTTTTCACCGTTTTCAGCTAAGGTAACCTCAAAATTCTCATATTCTAAAATCTCCTTTAAGGTTTCTCTAATTGGAGCTTCGTCGTCGATTACTAATATATTGGGCATTTTATGCAGTTTTAAAAGTGTATACAAATATGGTGGATTATTTACTAGACAGTATCCACGATTTTTAAAAGGTTATCCACGAAATTAAAAATGCGGGTGTTTTTGCAGTGGGGTAAATGATTGCATTGTAGCCTAAACCATTGAAGATTAAAATAATACAATTATTACTCTGGATTATTACGGTTGAAAAAAAATGGAATTGTTTGATTTTACTTGAGTTTCATTGAATCGACCAATGTAAATTTATTTGCGATTATTGGATAAATGCAGCATATTTGTTCTCAATTGAAAAGTATGAAACCATCATTGGCGACTAGAAAGGTATGGGTAGCGTGGGTGTTTTTTGGGCTTTCTGTGATGCAATTACAGGCACAGCAAGACCCTTCTTACACACATTTTACATACAATAAATTGCTTTACAATCCCGCGTATGCTGGGGCTTCTGATAATTTTTGTTTGAATGCAATCAATCATCAGCAGTGGGTAGGCTATTTAGATGAATCCACTTTAATAGGAACCCAAGGGAATGGTTTTCCTGCAACGGGCGATGCAATTCGAGGCGTTAATCCTCGTACCACGGGTGTCGGATTCTCAGCGCCAATACGTTTGAAAATTAAAGATGAGAAAGTGAATGTGGGAGGTGCTTACGCCTCTTTCATCGCGGATCAATTAGGATATGAGAGCAGCACCTATTTTAGAGGAGGGCTTGCCGGCGCTTATGCACTCCCAGACGGATCTAGCATTCGTTTAGGATTGGAGGTAACCTCGCTTACCCGACAATTAGATGGTTCTAAATTGCGTTATCACGATCCCAATGACCCTAATATTCCGACTGGAATGACGGGAGATACTAAAATCAATATGGGAACCGGTATATATTACATGAATCCGAATGTAATGGATGGAATTTGGGCAGGCTTGAGTTTAACCAATATGTTGCCTTCGGAATTTCAATATTCAACTGGGGGCAGTAGTGTGGTTAAAATGTCGTCTACACCTAATTTATATGTATCAGGAGGTGTGAGAATGGAACAGTTCTTAGGAAACCCTTCACTGCGCATGGAACCCGCATTTCTATTAAAAACAGCAATGGGAGAGAACGGAGGATTTGTTAAACCTGAGTTAGATTTACAAGGAATGGTTACCTACAACGACTTGTATGCGGCGGGATTGAACTTGCGCTCCTATGTCGCCGGTGTAGATGCTTTAAGTATAATGTTAGGATATTATCCTCCTATTCCAGGAACGGGAGCAGGTCAACAACAAACGTTACGTGTAGGTTATTCCTATGATATTACACTGTCTAATGTGCGCACTACCAGTTATGGAACTCATGAACTACAAGTGAACTATTGCTTTAATTTCACTTTGCCTGATAGACCGCCTCGTATTTATAGACACCCGCGTTGGATGGTAAGAGATCCTTTAAAAGATTAAAAAAAAACTTTATCCACACGCAATAAACATTTATCAAAAACGTTAAATACACAGTGAATGTGTGAAATTATTGGAAAATTCAGTTCTTTCCATATTTTTGCAACTTCACAAGAATCACACTTGAAACGAAATAAAATTATAATGAGAAACCAATTGATGGATTTCATCGCAAAGAAAGGAGCATTGAAAATGCCAAACAGCTTTACGTCTAACCGTGCGTTGCGCTTGTTCGCAATGGCTACCGTTGCCGTATTTTTTGCTGGTTGTCCTAGCGATACCGGTGATTTGATCGGTGTGCAAGGCAGAAGCCCTTGGTTACATCCACAACCTCCAGGAATGGTCTACGTGAGAACAGGGACTTTCCATACGGGCCAAGGTACCCAAGACGTATTCCAGTCTTATTTAGAGCCGAACAAGCAAATGACGGTAACCGGTTTTTGGATGGATGAAACAGAAATTACCAATAACGAATACCGCCAATTCGTGCACCATGTGATAGATTCTATTGCTCGTGCAATTCTTGATGAAGAAACGGGTGGAGGTGTACATTTGGAATTGGCAAAGAAACCCGTTCCTCCTGAAGCAGGTGTTGCTTTATTCACTTCTCGTGTTGATGATCCCGATGATTTGGAATACGATCCAAATGCGTTTGATAACGAAGGAAATCCAATCAAATACATTAATTACGATGAGCCCTTGGATAAAAAATACCGCAGCAAAAACGGCGATAATTTTGATGAAATCTTATACAGACGTATGGATTATCAAGGAGCTGAACGTTTCCGTTTCAAGCGCCAAATCGATACGCGTAAGCTTAAATATCATTATCAATGGCAAGATTTAGCCCTGGCTGCTAATATTGATCGCGATAAATACAACGCAATGAATCGTGAGCGCTTCTTGGTAGATGAGGATGTATTGGTATATCCCGATACCTTGTGTTGGATCCGTGATTTTACGTATTCATACAACGAACCTATGGCTCGTCAATACTTTTGGCACCCTCGTTACGACGATTACCCTGTAGTCGGTGTAAACTGGGCTCAAGCTCGTGCATTTTGTCATTGGAGAACGCATTTGAAAGAAAGTTATTGGAATCGTATTGGTTTGCCCAATACGGAAGATTTCCGCCTTCCTACGGAATATGAGTGGGAATATGCTGCTCGCGGTGGACGTATCGGAAATCGTTTTCCATGGGGTGGACCTTATGCACGTAATTCTAAAGGATGTATGCTAGCAAACTTCAAACCCATGCGAGGTGATTATGGAGCAAGCGATGGTGGTGTTTATCCTGTAAGAGCTGATAGCTATTTTCCGAACGATTTTGGACTGTATAACATGTCTGGAAACGTTTCAGAATGGACTTCTACAGCTTGGGATGAGACTAACAACTCGTTTGTACACGATTTGAATGGTAACTACGATATCTACATCAAAGAGCATTCTGAAGATGCTAAACAACAACAGGAAATTATGAACGTTCCCATTTCTCGTAAACGTAAAGTAATCCGTGGTGGTAGTTGGAAAGATGTTGCATATTACATCGAATGTGGTGCAAGAACTTACGAGTACCAAGATACCAGTAAATCATATGTTGGATTCCGTTGTGTACAAAGTTATATCGGACGTTCTAATCAGGATTCTAAGTAAATATTAAACAAACTAACCTAAACAACAATAAACTAAATCTAAATTAACAAAAAATGAGCAAAAGTTTTTTTGAATCGAAAAAGTGGAAAAAGACCATGAACTTTGTATATGGTTTTGGTGCGGCTATCGTAATTGTGGGAGCACTTTTCAAAATCCTTCACCTTCCTGGTGCAAATGCAATGCTTTCTATTGGTCTTTTGACAGAGGCGGCTATCTTTATGATTTCTGCATTTGAACCTGTACATTCTGAACCAGATTGGTCTTTGGTGTATCCTGAATTAGCAGGTGGTGAACCTACTAAAAAAGCAAGTAGCAGTGCGGCAGGAGGAAGTGTTTCTCAGCAATTGGATTCCTTGTTGTCACAAGCAAAAGTTGGTCCTGAGCTTATCGAAAGTTTAGGTATGGGTTTGCAATCTTTGAGCAGCAACGTTAAAGAAATGTCTTCACTTTCGAATGCAGCTGTAGCTACTAACGAATATGTAGATGCTACACACAAAGCAACCCAAAACATGGGTAGTATTGCAGATAGTAGTGCTGTGGTTTCTGATTCATTAGGATCTTTTTCAAGTTCTTTATCAAACGTGATGAACAATTTGAGCGAGTCTGAAGCAGCGACTGCTCAATTCAAATCAGAAATTTCTGAATTGAATCAAAACCTGTCTAACCTCAACAACATCTATGGAAATATGTTGAGTGCAATGGGAGGTAATCGTTAATTTTAGTTCAACACCAATTTAATTAAATAAAAAGTAAAAATGGCAGGAGGAAAAGTAAGTCCACGTCAGAAGATGATCAACATGATGTATCTCGTGTTGACGGCGCTTTTGGCGTTGAACGTGACCAAGGAAATCTTGCTTGCATTTACCGTAATTGATAACTCTTTGAAGAAGTCAACCGCGAACATCGAAGTAAAAACGGTGCAAATGGTGTCTCAGCTTCAAAAGATAGCGGGCGATAATCAAGCGGCAAAAGCGGCATTGAGCTATTGCAATGATGCAAACAAGACTACTTCAGATTTTATAAAAGGAATTCGTGAAATCAAAACGCACTTGTTGCGTTACTCTTTGGGAGCAGTTGATCCAAACGATAAAAATATCAAACCCGAAGATGCTTTTAGTTTACCTGATGAACCCGCTGAGCGTAAGAATTTTAAATTCTTCACTCAGTTCCCTTGGGTTGAAACTAAGAACGGCGAAATGCCAGAATTAAAGGCAGGTGATAACTTAGACGATCATGTTCGTTATTTCAATGAAGAATTAGCTGGTAAAAGAGGTAAGGATTTAGAATTAATGATCAATGATGCTCGTGTAAAGTTATTGGGACTCTTAAAAACGGCACAATCTGACAGTAATTTAGGAAAGAACAGCGAAACACGGGCTTTCTTGAATTCTAAAATGTTAGAATTGTCTCAAAAGACGTCTCTTACTGCAGGTGATGTAAAAGATCCTTTTTCTAATAAGAGCGGAAAAATCAAAGATAAAGAAGGTAAAATGTTGAATTGGTCAGAGGTGTATTTTCACAGTACTCCATTGGCAGCGGTTTTTGCTATCTTATCAAAAGTTGAAAACGATGCGAAATTATTAGAATCAGAAGTTTGTCAATCATTAGCTGAGTCCGTAAGTGCTGCTGACTTTAAATTTGATGCGATTATTCCTGTAGTTGCTGCTAAAACAGGTGCAGTTGTAACGGGTCAAACCTATGAAGCGGATATTTTGTTGGCGGCATACAATTCTAAAGCAGACATGAAGGTGTTTGTTAATGGAAACAGTATTCCCGTTGAAGCAGGTGTTGGTAAGTATAAGGTTACACCACAAAGTCCAGGTACTAACAACCTAGATGTGAAAATCTCTGTACCTAAACCAGGCGGTGGTGAAGAGATTAAAGTAGGAAAAGCTGAATTTACGGCATTCGCTCCTTCAGCTGCAATTTCTGCAGATGCATTAGCAGTTTTCTATGTAGGTCTTGAAAATCCCGTATCTATTTCTGTGGGAGGAATTGATCCTAGTAATTATATGGTACGTATTGTAAATGAAAATGGAGGACCAACCGGTGCTAAAATTTCAGGATCAAAAGGGCGTTACCAAGTTTCTATCAGCAAAAGAACAGATGCAAAAGTAAAAATTCAGGTAGCTGTAAAATTGTCTGATGGACGTGTGAAAAACATGGGTGAAAAAGTATTTAAAGTAAACCGTGTGCCAGATCCACGTTTCCGTTGTGGTGGTGTTGAGTTTAAAGGTTCTGTAAACGTAAATGCGTTAAAGTACCAAAAAGCTGCAACTGCTGTTCTAGATGGTTTCGTATATGAAGGAGTTAAATTCCGTGTAACTGGATATAAATTTATGGCAGTGGGACGCAGAACCAATGGTCCTAAATTTGCGAAGAGCGGTAGCGCGGATCTTGGAGCTATCAAACCAATCTTGGATCAATTGGGTCCTGGTGATTTGATGACCTTTACGGATATTACGGCAATCGGTCCTGACGGTACTGAGCGTCTATTGGATAATGCGAGTGCCCAAGTAAAATAAAATAAGAATTCTAAAATGATACGAAAAATTTGTTTAACACTGCTTTTAGGTTTCACGCTTTCATTAAGCGCCCAATGGGGTGGTGGTGGATGGGGTGATGAAGAAACGTCATCCAACGATAAGGGAAGTCAATCTGTTGACTTAGGTTCTTCTTCTAAAAAGACACCTGCTGAACCAGTAGCAAAACCGAAAATCGTTATTGAAGCGATAGGTACACACTACGATGATGCCCCAAAAGCGCATTTCGAACCTGAATATGTGAATTCAGATACGAATATTTCATTGTATCATGGTGATTCCTTATTGATTCAACGTCCTTTTTTACGCCAAGCGGATGTTAAATTCCGTCGTCGTATTTGGAGAGTAATTGATTTGCGTCAAAAAATCAACAAGTCATGGACTTGGCCTAGAAGTCCTATAACCCAAGTTTTTTGGGAATTAGGAACCAAAGGTTTGGTTCGTGCTTATGCTAATGATTCCTTCAATAGAGTTATTACGCCTGAGCAAATTCTCGAAGTTACTTCTAGTTTGGATAAAGTACCGGTTTTATTGCCAGGTATCGATCCCTCAGAGGCAACGGGAGATGATTATGTGGATAGCACCATTGTGGTAATGTTCAAATGGAATGAGATCAATAAATTTGAAATAATGGAAGATTGGGTGTTTGATTACAAACACGGTGAGATGAAACCCATTATTATCGGTATTGCTCCGGTTAAACCTGAATTCATTGATGCACCTCAGCCCGATGGAACAACCAAAAAAGAAATGGTTGGAGAAAGCAAACCGTTTTGGTTAAAGATGGACGATTGCAGACCAACCTTGACCAAATCACAAGTTTTCAATCGCTATAACGATGCCATGCGTTTAAATTGGGATCAACATATCAATTTACATCGTTTATTTGATAGCTATATTGTAAAGCAAACCGACTGGGATGATTTGTACATAGCATCTAAAACGGAATTCAAAGACGATAAAGTGGCGACTTTATTGGAAGCTGAAAAAATTAAAAATGATTTGTTCATTTTTGAACATGATCTCTGGGAATATTAATTTTCAGTAAGAATAAGAAAAGGCCAATGTTACATTGGCCTTTTTTTTGTCTTAGTAAATCCTACATTCCTAGGTTCCTTGCTAATTCTTTATTTTAGACTTTGTATATGATATTGATGATTTTTTGTATCTTTGCGCTTCGTTTGTTTTAAAGTAAACCATAATGAGTAATTTCGATATAGAGTTCGTAAAGCTTGAAAACGGAATTCATTCATTTGATTACGCAATAGACGGGTCGTTCTTTGAATCTTTTAAGAATTTAGACATAAAGGGAGCTGCGGTTAACGTTAATGTTATACTCACCAAATCGGATACCGTTTTGTATTTCGATATCAAAGGAGAGGGATATTTAAATTTTTTATGTGACCGTTGTTTGAGTGAAATGGAGTATCCTGTGAATACGGATTTTAAGGTGATATATCATCTTAATGCCGTCGAGACGAAAATTGATGAGGCACAAGAAGTTAATCTAGATATTTTCTATCTCTCCGGTTCCCAGTATAAAGTCAATATTTCAGAATCAATCTATCAGAGTTTCTTAAGCGAAATACCCATGGTAAAGCGATGTGATGATATTGAAGACACGGAATGTAATTCAGAAATGTTGGATTGTCTAAATGAATTTGAAGACTCAAAAGAAGAAAAGAGTGAGATTGATCCCCGCTGGGAAGAACTGAAAAAACTATTAAACAAAGAGAAATAAATTGTACATATTATGGCACATCCTAAACGAAAAATTTCCAAAACGCGCAGAGATAAGCGTCGTACGCATGACAAATTAGTTATTCGTCCTATGATTGCAGATCCTGTTACAGGTGATGTTTCTTTATACCATCGTGTTAATCTTGAAACGGGTATGTACCGTGGGGTTAAGGTGATGAAAGGTCGTAACGAAGACTAATTTCAATGGCGAAAATAGGTATTGATGCAATGGGGGGGGATTATGCCCCACTCGAAGCTATAAGGGGAGCGAGCCTATCTAAAAATGCGTTCCCTGATGTTCAGATTGTGCTTTACGGTGATGAAAAGATCATTGTCGATATTGCACATTCCGATCAACAATCTTTAGAAGGTATAGAAATTGTTCACTGTTCAGAAACCATCGAAATGGGAGAGCACCCTGTTAAAGCAATTGCTTCGAAACGGGACTCCTCTATTTTCAGAGGTTTTGTAGATTTAGCCCAAAACAGCATTCAAGGATTCTTGAGTGCAGGAAATACAGGGGCTATGTTGGTGGGTTCTATTCAAATCTTAAAAGCGATTGAAGGTGTTGACCGACCAAGTCTTTTAACAACTGTACCAAAGCCTTCAGGTAATAAAGGTATTGTTTTAGATGTGGGTGCTAATGCGGATAACAAACCCGAACATTTGCAGCAGTTTGCCTTGTTGGGAAGTATCTATGCAGAAGCAATTCTGAAAAGAGAAAACCCCAAAGTTGGTTTGGTAAATATTGGTGAAGAAGACGAAAAAGGCAGTATACTTTCTCGTGCTGCCAACCAACTCTTGAGAAATACCCAACAAATTTCTTTTATCGGAAACATAGAAGGTCGTGAAATATTTAGCGATAAACACGATGTTTTAGTATGTGACGGATTTACGGGTAATGTGATGGTTAAAATAATCGAAGGATTTTATTATACACTACATAAACGTGGGGTACAAGACGATTTCTTAGATACTTTGAATTTCAAAAATCACGGAGGTGGACTTATTTTAGGTGTTAAAGCTCCTGTAGTCGTAGGTCATGGAATCTCCAAGGCAAGCACATTTGTTAAAATGGTAGAATTGGTAAAGGAATCTATTGAATCCGATTTCTGCTCAAAAGTAAGTGATGCCTTTGCTATTTTACGCGAAAAAAACGCGAAAGACTCACATGAATAAAATTAATGCAGCTATAACCGCAGTAGGTGGTTACGTTCCCGAAACGGTATTGACAAATTCCGATTTAGAACGTATGGTAGATACGAATGATGAGTGGATTCGCACGCGCACAGGTATCATAGAAAGAAGAATTCTAAAAGAACCTGGCAAAGCAAGTTCGGATATGGCGGTTCGTGCAATTCTTCCGATGTTAGAAAAGAAAAACATCGATCCCTCTGAAATTGATTTAATTATTTGTGCTACCATTACGGGAGATTATGTGTTTCCTGCCACTGCTAATATTATTGCCGATAAAATTGGTGCAAAAAATGCTTGGGGCTATGATGTTGCTGCGGCCTGTTCAGGTTTTTTGTATGCCCTTCAAACCGGTTCCAAATTCATTGAATCCGGTACCCATAAAAAGGTAATTGTTGTAGGTGTTGACAAAATGTCGGCTATAATTGATTATACGGATCGTAATACCTGTATTATTTTTGGAGACGGAGGTGGTTGTGTGCTCCTTGAGCCTACCGATGAGCCTGTGGGTATACTAGACGCTAAATTACATTCAGATGGTAGTGGTAGAGAGTTTCTAGTTCAACAAGCAGGCGGCTCTTTAAATCCTCCTACGCATGAAACTATCGACGCACGTCAACATTACGTATATCAAGAAGGGAAAACGGTATTTAAGTTTGCTGTTACAAATATGGCTGAGGTGAGTTACGATGTGATGACGCGGAATGGACTCAAATCAGAAGATATAGATTGGCTGGTACCGCATCAGGCGAATCTTAGAATCATCGATGCTACCGCAAATAGAATGGGTTTAGATGCCTCTAAAGTTTTAATAAATATTCAAAAATTCGGGAATACAACTGCAGGTACATTACCCTTATTGTTGTGGGATTTTGAATCAAAATTCAAAAAAGGCGATAACATGATTTTGAGTACGTTTGGTGGTGGATTTACTTGGGGTGCTATTTACCTGAAATGGGCGTATTAAATAGGTTTCCGTTCCAATAAAGCACTGAATAGAAAATCTCCGCGAAATTTCTGGGGTGTTTCCCCGTGATAACGCTGCGAAATACATCTAAATTCTGTATTGCTTTCAACAAATTCGTCAATCATGAGTTCGTTTTCTTCTTGGAAAATGGAACAAGTGCAATAGATAATTTGTTTGATGTTTGTTTTAGATGCAATACGACCGAGAATTGTTTTTTGTATTTGCGTATACTGTTTTATTTTTTCACTATCAAATTGCGCTAAATTTTCAGGGTTTCTTCGCCAGGTTCCACTTCCGCTGCAGGGTACATCGGCAAATGCGATTTCGGCATCTATTTCCCTTAAAGGTACATTCGGTTTGCTCAAATCTAAAACCGAAGTGAAAGGTTGTGTTAAGCCGTTAATGTTAAATCGGGAAATTAAATTTTGTATGGTTTGTGGTCTGATATCGCTGCAATGTAATTTTTCGGGCTTTGCATGAGCAGAAATAAGCAGCGCTTTACCTCCAGACCCTGCACAACAATCCCAAACTTTTTTAC
Source organism: Bacteroidia bacterium (assembly GCA_965655465.1). GTDB lineage: Bacteria > Bacteroidota > Bacteroidia > NS11-12g > UBA955 > VMCP01. The sequence continues at coordinate 32,914 of CBFHGY010000016.1, forward strand.
CTCTTAATTGATCGGAGTAAGATTGAACCACCTGTGTACTTGAAATATCTTGTATAATACCCTTTCCAGAATCTATAAATGAGCTCAAATCAACCGGATTTTCAAATCCCCATGAGCCTTCGGGATTTTTAATGCCGCCAATTGCCGTGAAATCTGCTTTTATATCCCAAGGAAAAAAGAAAACAGGTGGGGTAGGATGGAACCAAGTAGAGATGTTGCCTTTGTCAATTTTGGAGCTAATATGCGCACTTAACGAGGCATAGGGATTCTGATCTGGGGTTTCTTTCCCTGTATCAAGGGCGTTTAACATCGCGATTTGTGCGTCTCTATCCAAATTCGAGAATTTGTGATGGTTTTTCCAATAGAGATAAGACAATTCTCGATACGCTTTGCGGTCTTTACTGCCCCAATTTTTATGTTTTCTAAACGTATTTGAGAGAAATAACGGATAGGGTGTAGATTGATCGTATGCTGAAATAATTTCCAGGGTGGTTTGATAATGTCTGGGATGTCTTTTTAAACTCATTTTTGAGCATCTGATTTTTCTAGTTCTACCAATTCGACTTTTTCATGTTGGATTA
>CBFHGY010000017.1:0-32368 GCA_965655465.1 Bacteroidia bacterium
GTCTGTGATGGCTTCATTAATACCCGGAACCAAAGGAACTCCATATTTTTCCACTGCTTGCTTACTGGCAATTTTACTTCCCATAATTTCCATAGCCGCAGCAGTAGGACCTATGAGGGCGATACCCTTTTCGGCAAGAATACGGGCAAAATCTGCATTTTCAGATAAAAATCCGTAACCAGGATGTATGGCTTCCGCACCTGTTTTCTCCGCTAGTTCAATAATACGATCCATCAACAAATAACTTTGATTGCTCGGACCTTCTCCGATACAATACGCTTCGTCTGCATATCGCACATGCCTAGATAGTTTATCAGCGGTGCTATAAACCGCAACCGTAGCGATACCCATTTCTTTACAGGTGCGCATTACGCGTAATGCTATTTCGCCCCGATTGGCAATTAGAATTTTACTAAACATAGATGAAGTGGTATTAATAAGTTTAAGTATACCTTTGCGAAGGTAAAAAAGATGGGGCAGATTGCCAAGGTCATATCACTCATAAAGGTTGAATTCACATTAGACCTAAAAAAACCTACCCTCCTGGTGTCGGCAGTTTTACAATTGGGAATCACCGCATTATTGAGCATGCTCTCACAACCCCGTATGCTGGCCTCAGTCTGGAACAGTATATTTTGGATTACCCTCATTTTAGGCAGTATCCAATCCGTTTCTAAAAACTTTACAGGAGTCGCTCGTGGCCGTTGGATATTCTGGAACCAATGCGCATCGCCGTCGGAAATGCTCTGGGGGAAAATCATTTACGGCTGGCTTAATATGTTGCTCTTAACAACCGTAAATCTGCTGTTTTTCGCATGGTTTTTAGGAATCCCCGTAATACATGTCAGCACCTATATCTGGATTCTTTTCTTAGTAACCGGTGGAATTTCCTCTATATTTACTTTTGTAGGTGCAGTGGCAACAAAAGCTGGAAATGCCGCTTACTTAGCCCCCGTATTAAGCCTTCCTATTATCTTTCCATTAATATTAGTAGGGATTAAGGCCTCGCTTAAGGCCTTCAACCCCGTATTGGTAAGCTCCGTGTACACCGATATATATTTACTCGCCGCTTTAGATGTCTTGGTATTAGTACTCACTGGAGTACTTTTTCAAAGTCTTTGGAAAGAATAAAAACGCTGACCGTATTTTATTTTTGAGTAGACCAACAGTGTAATACTTCCAAAGCGGCATCTAAACTGGCATCTTTCAAATACGGTTTAGGCCAAACTGCTCTTTGCGTTTGTTTAATACTGTCATTCCTTACTTCTTGCAAATCGCGTTTTAAAGCAAATACGGTATCAAAAGCCCTTTTGTATTCATATTTTCGAAAGACTTCATCCTTCTTCTCCAAATCTTCCTGTTGTTGGGTATAGGTTTCTAAATTCAAACTATATAACATGCCTTCACGAATCTTTTTGATCTGTTTAGATCGATCGGTTACCATGGAAAAATACTTCTGAGACTTCACCCATTTTTGCCCAGATTTAATGGCCTCATTGTATGCTTTGGTTTGGTAGGATTGATATTTTGCAGATGGAATTTGATCGTAAGCCAAATGATAATTCATTTCTTTTTCTCCACGCTCTACTTCATCATAAATATCTGGAACCACTACATCTGGCTCCACCCCTTTTAATTGTGTCGTTCCCCCATTGATGCGATAAAACTTTTGAATCGTCACCTTTAAATCTCCAAAACCTCTTGGAAATACTTCAGTAACTCCTCCATTCAAACCCACCATGGTTTGCACGGTGCCTTTTCCAAAAGTACTCTTGCTGCCTAATATTATGGCACGCTTATAATCTTGTAATGCCGCCGCTAAGATTTCGGAAGCAGAAGCACTATACGCATTGGTTAAAACCACCAACGGACCTTCGTAAAGAGTTGTTGGATTAAAATCATTCGCTGCCTCAATTTTCCCTTCAGAATTTTTAACCTGAACAATAGGTCCAGAAGCAATAAATAAACCACTCATTTCAATGGCATCGGCCAAGCTACCTCCCCCATTATTTCTTAAATCTAGAATAATTCCGTCTACGTTTTCTTCTTTCAGTTTCTCAACTTCCATCCGCACATCGCCTGCACTGTTACGTCCACGACCTCTGGATGAGAAATCTGCATAAAAACTGGGCAATTGAATGATACCAAAACGTTTTCCTTTATGGGTTAACAGCGCACTCCGTGCATAGGTTTCTTCAATAACAACCACCTCTCTAATTATAGGTATTACCTTAATAACTCCATCTGGTTTTTTAACGGTAAGTCGAACCTCTGTACCTTTCTTTCCACGAATTAACTGAATTGCATCATCCAATTTCATATCTACGATATCAACAGGTTCTTCTGCTCCTTGCGCTACTTTCAATATCAAATCACCCGCCTTTAACTCTCCTTGTTTGTAGCTGGCACTGCCCGGAACTACGCGCTCTACTTTTACATAGCCATCACGCTCGCTTAATGTAGCACCTATCCCTTCCAATTTTCCCGTCATGGAAATATCGAAGTTTTCTTTATCGGCTGGTGGAAAATAATTCGTGTGTGGATCATAAATTTCAGCAATAGTGTTGGCATAAAAGGCCACTTTATCCTGTCGATCCATTTTTCGCCAACGTTTGAACCAGTTTTCTACGAAGCTTTTGGTCTCATTACGCGCTTTCAACTCTAAAGTATCAAAGGGCAGAATTTTAACTGCGTTCGAAGAATCCTTGGATTTGGATAAATCCTTCTGCTGCTTTTGCTTTCGATATACCCGATCTAACGTTTGGTAGTGTGTCCAACGGATCCAATAATCTTTCAAGGCCAATTCATCTGCCGGAAATGTTTTATTTTCTTTAGATACTTCAAAACTACCTTTATATGTATAATCCAAAGGGTCTTTCAATGTTTGAATAATCCAAGGTTCAATTTGATCCAAACGGCGCATTAACGTATTCCAAGCGGTATCAAAGAAATCAAATCGACCCGCATTAATCTGGTCGTCGATCTGTTTTTGATATGGCATTAATTTTTGAATATCAGCTTGCGTAAAAAACTGCTTACCACCATCTAAATTCTCCAATGCATTCTCAAAAGCTAAAGTCGAATACGCATCGTCTATCAACTTGGGCGCATAATGTTGACCATTAAGCGTAATCATTAAACGCTTTAGGAGCGGTTCATCTCCAGAAAAAGGTTTATTACTGCAAAAAACCAAGGCCAATATAGCCACACTTAAACCAGTAAGCGAAATCCATCTCTTCATCATTATATTGTCTATTACCTCTTATTTCTTTTCAAAACGATCTAAACCCAAAACGGAAGTTCCTTGTTCAAAAACTATATCAACTGGGATTTTTTTAGTTTGAATTTGGTCTAATTCTGATTGCAATCCCGCATCGATTCCTCCGCGTTCTGTCAACATTCTTTTCACACCGGGTAAATCACCATCCCCTTGTAAAACAAGCAATTCCGCCGCTAAACCTCGAATGGCAGTGCGCATTTTTTGTACATTCACAATCAATCCTTTATTCGTACGCTCCAAACACCCACTCTTCATGAGCGTATTAAACGTAATCATATTGGCACGGCCGTGTGCACTCGAGGCTCCAAAGCGCACAGAACGATAAACCGAAGCTACGAATGTGATGTAAAAGTCCTCAAGATTGCCCTTTAAAGCACCCGACTCATTCAAGGAAGTAACCATGTAAAGTCCTAAAACATCGGCTTTACACTCTTCTATGGCGGAATAATCAGGACCCAAAGCTTCTCGAACCGTTTTGTTAGGATCTTTAACGAGATTTTTTACACCTAAACCATGTGCCACTTCATGAAACATTACATTATTAAAAAAGGCATCAAAATGGATATTTTTTCGTTGAGATTTATGAATAATTTCCTTAGAAATAGGCATAACAATTTCATCAAACTTAGCCTTCATGGTATTCTTTAATTGAGATCTGCGTGTACCCCAATATTGCTGAATCACTTCGTCGTTAGGCAAGTTAACCGCAATAGTTTTACTTCCTGCATTACAATCTCCGCCGTAATAAACGGCATCAAAAACCGCTAATTGACTTTGGGGTTCTTTGGGTTTAATCAACGGAGGAAATCCTGGAATATCTAAAGGCATTTCGGGTTCCTCGTCTGCGTTGATATTGGCTCCGGTATTAGCACCTAAAAAAGGTTTGTATTCTGGTTTAACTGGCAATTCATTTTGCAATTTTGGCAGCCATACCAAGTATTGTTTTAACTTCTCACCCCACTCTTTATCCCGAACCAAAACATACGCCTCATAAGCTGTTTTTTGCCCACTTAATTTATCCTCGTAATTCTCAATTGGCCCAATAATTATATCTAGATGCGCATCTAACTGTAGCCATGCGATATCGCTTTCAATCAATTGTTCACCCAATAAAGCACTACCTCGCATTCTCAAATATTCCGCCAATTTCGAATCTTCTTCTTGGATAGCATCTGCGGCCAAACCCATTTCTTTTTGAAGGATAGAAAGATTTTTTTGATAAATCTGACTGTAGTTTTCAAGTTCTGCAAATAAGTTAGAACCCGAAGCACCATTCAGAGGTATCATTTCAACCATTTTCGGCATTTGTCCTGAATTTGGATCAAAATCCTTAGGCATCGGAGGTGGGTTTCCTGGCGTCATTTCAAAGACCCGAGTAACCACTGTGTAAGGACTGAGAATTCGTAAGGCTTCGGCGGCACCTACCTTTGAAACGTCAAAGTTCTCTGGAAAGAAATTCGCGCCTTTGGGCTTTTCTCCCACACCTTGTGCAAAGGGTTTATTGTCATTTAATCGATCCCATGGCCCGTAATTGATGCGCAAAAACGAAAGCAGTATGGAATCTTTCACTTTCTTCAAGGCCTCATCTTTATCCATGTAAGCTTGTTGCCAAAAAATCAAATCTGCTTGTTCAGCAGCCTTGATCAGATGAAACAAACACTTCTTTTCTGCTTCCGATAATTTATTTGTATCCGTGGTTAAACGAACTTTCTTGTAACTTTCAACCCGCTCTTTAATTGGATAATCTTTCAATGGACGCAATTGTTGTGCGTAAGACGAATAAACAAAAGCGGTTAAAGAGAGTCCAAATGCGATTCCACGTTTAAAATTCAGCATTTTACAAAAATAACGGCTTCCCTGCTTAATAAAAAGGCATCACGCCAAATAACTAAAATAAACGATGAATAATAGCTGTAGAACGAAACACCCCTATTCTGATAACAAAATATAGATTGCTTTGGAAGACCTTTGTCGCGTGGGCAATAACCAATTAATTGAAACGACTACATCATGGGATACCTATGAATGTGGGTTATCCGATCAAATTTTTAACGGATTGCCCAACAAATCTAATTACATCCAAATTGGTCCCAACAAATATCCAACCAGTGTGATGGAATTGCACAGACCTACGGGAAAATACGTTAGTAGGCTATTAATTGGATTATTCAATGCATTCAGCAGAAAGGGTATTATTCGTACTGTTGGCAATGCATGTGCACCCGGATTGATTTTTCCTAAATTAGAATCTAATAAAGGAATCGATCAATTCTCAGACATTTCAAATTCTTGTCCGATAATCTCGGTAAATACTATGGGTTCTGAAACATATCCGGATTCAGTAACGGTACAAGCGGAACCCTTTATGGTAATAGATTTACCCCAGCATTGGACCCAGTTTGAAGATTATCTAAATGCATTTTCCTCGAAATATCGGGTACGAACTAAAAAAGTTTATGAGGAAACCCAAAACATTCAGAAAGTATATTTACACGGCAAATCTCCCAATTCTTGGATAGCGCAATGCGGTGCCTTGCTTGCAGAATCCCTGCAAGATAAAACTATTGCTATTGGTAAGAATTTGCCAGAACTTTTACTTTGTTACCACAAGTCATTAGGCGAGCGTTACCGCGTAATTGGCTTCCAAGAAAACAATGAAATCAGCGGCTTTATATCCTATATTATTGATGGTAATAAAATGTTTGCTATGCATTTAGGCATCAATAGGGAAGCCGACAAGTATGGCAAATTATATCAACGAATGTTATATACTTTGGTGGAAGAAGCCTTTGAAAATGGAGTAAATCGCATAAATTTAGGCCGAACAGGCGCTGAAATTAAGAGCACCCTTGGGGCCTACCCTATTGAAAATTCATTTGTCGTATTTACTCGGTCAAAAGCCTTGCTCTTCTTGTTTAGGCTATATGCTAAATACATACAAAAAAAATTCATTTACACATACAGAAATCCATTTAAAGCAAGCGCATTGAAAACACCCGAATTGGCTTGAAATTGACAGGTTCGATTTTAATTTCTATCTTTGGTGCAGTGAAAAAAATTAGTTCTATCGTACTTAGTTTGGTAGCCGCGTTCCCATTGATGGCGCAACAAACCAATAAACCGGGAAGCAACTATTCCTTTGAAGAAGTTAAATCCACCCAGAAAACAGAGGTTCGAGATCAATGCAGAACCGGAACCTGTTGGAGTTACAGCACGCTTTCCTTCTTAGAATCCGAACTTTTAAGAATGGGTAAAGGACCTCACGATTTAAGCGAAATGTTCATTGCACGTAACGCCTATGTTGAAAAAGCCATTACGTATATCCGCATGGGTGGCAAACATCAATTTGATGAGGGTGGAGAAGGACACGATATCCCCTTTATTATTCAAAAATATGGCATCGTTCCCGAAGAAGTTTATTCCGGGCTTATTAACGGTAAAACCCGTCACGACCACAGTCAAATGATGGCGGTATTAACCCCTTTTATGGAAGCACTTTCCAAAGAAAAACCAGGTAACTTGGGTCCGGAATGGATCAAAGCCGTTGAAGGTGTCTTGGATGCGTATTTGGGTAAAATTCCAGAAACCTTTGAATACCAAGGAAAAACCTACACCCCCAAGAGCTTTGCAGAATCTTTAGGTTTAAACATGAATGATTATGCCATGATTACCTCCTTTACCCACCACCCTTATTATCAAACTTTCGCTATTGAAGTCCCCGATAACTGGGCAATGCAAACTGCTTGGAATGTTCCTCTGGATGAATTCATGAGTATTATTAACCATTCGCTGGACAACGGATATTCAGTAGCTTGGGCAACAGATGTGAGTGAAAAAGGATTTTCCTTTAGAGACGCACTTGCTATCGTACCAACGCATGATTCCTTAATTAAAAAAATCGGGAAAGACGACCGATTGTTCAACAGTGCTGGAGCAGAAAAAAAAGGCAATGCGTTCAACCAACCCTCTGAAGAAAAAATCATTACGGCGAAAGAAAGACAAGAAGCATTCGACAATCAGAGTACGACCGATGATCATGGAATGCATATTGTTGCTAAATACATCGAAAATCAAACAAAAACACCCTTTTACTTGGTGAAAAATTCATGGGGTACTAATAACCCTGCCAACGGATACTTGTATGCCAGCGAAACCTACCTCAGGTATAAAACAATCTCTATATTGGTACATAAAAAAGGTATCCCTAAAGGCATCCAAAAGAAACTCGGTTGGTAAATCGAATATCAATTTATTGTAAATTACAAATTACCGCTTAATAAGGCGGTAATTTTGTTTTAGCTTAAAATTCATTTTAATGAAACTTTGGGTTCTTATTGAAAAGGCATATTTGAAACCAATATGCAGCAGTCGAATAAAAGGCAATTAGAAGTTTGTGTAATAAGCGACCTTCATTTGGGTACTTTTGGGTGTCACGCACTCGAAATTGTTCAATACCTCAAAGGGATTCAACCCCGTATTCTGGTTCTAAATGGAGACATCATCGACATTTGGCAATTTCGAAAAAAGTTCTTCCCTGCAGCGCACATTCAGGTTATTAGAGAAGTTTTCAAACTCATGGAACAAGGTACCAAAGTATATTATATTACTGGAAATCACGATGAGGCGTTGCGCAAATATTCAGGTACGCATTTAGGCAATTTGATACTCGACGATAAACTCGTGCTTGAATTAGATGGCAAAAAAACGTGGATTTTTCATGGGGATATCTTTGATGCAACCACCAGAGGAAGTGCCAAAGTTTTGGCAAAACTCGGTGGACATGGCTATGATTTTCTCATTTGGTTAAACCATTGGAGCAATAAAATGCTCACTGCCATGGGTAAGGAAAAACGAAGTTTTTCAAAGCAAGTGAAAAACAGCGTTAAAAAAGCAGTAAAATGGATCAGCGACTTTGAAAATACCGCAGGAGAATTGGCTATTCAAGAAGGTTTCGACTATGTGATTTGCGGACATATCCACCAAGCTCAAAAACGCATTTTCCAAAAAGATGGAAAACAAACTGTATATCTCAATAGCGGTGATTGGGTTGAAAATTTAACAAGTTTGGAATACCAAAAAGGAGAATGGACCATTTATCAATATGAACAGAAATCGTCATTAAATCCTTCGCAAATTCTTGAACCCTATCCTACATCAAAAGTTCCGGATGTGCTAACAGAAAAGGTGGCCTTTTGGATTCAAAGTGCCCTCTAAATCCCTACCATGCACATCCTTTATGCCGTTCAAGCCACCGGAAATGGACATATTTCTAGAGCAATAGAACTTTTACCACAACTTCAAAAATACGGCGCGGTAGATGTATTCTTAAGCGGCAGTAATGCTTCCTTGAGACCCGAATTGCCGGTAAAATACAAAAGTTCCGGACTCTCACTTTTCTATAGACCCAATGGAGGATTAGATACCCTAAAGATTGTTAAACAAATAAATCCATTCTTTATTCGAAAGGAAATCAACAAACTGCCTGTAAAAGATTACGATTTGGTTATTTCCGATTTCGAATATATCTCAGCCAAAGCTTGTAAAAAAGCTGGAAAACCCTTTTGGCATTGGGGTCACCAGGCCAGTTTTGCAAGTCATTTAACCCCCAGGCCAATAAAAAAAGATCCCTTTTCCGAATTCATCCTTCAACAGTATTGCTCCAGCCCTCTCAAAGTCGGCTTTCATTTCAAAGCTTATGAAGATTGGATTTTACCTCCCGTCATCAAAGAATCCCTTTGGAATGCCAAATCAGAATTTCGCGATCATATAACCATCTATTTGCCCCATTATTCTAGCACTGAAATCCGCAGATATTTGTACGGTATAGACAACATGCATTTCCAAATTTTCTCAAAGGAATTTAAAAAAGAGGAAAAAGACTTTAATATCACGTGGATGCCTATTTCTAACGAGGGCTTTTCTAACAGCATGATTAAAAGTCGAGGCGTTATTTGTGGCGCGGGATTTGAAACACCGGCGGAAGCACTTTTTTTGGGGAAACCCCTAATGGTAATCCCTATTCAAGGCCAATACGAACAATATTGCAATGCCGCGGCTTTATTAGAATTTGAAGTACCCGTAATTGAACGCTTGGATATCCATTTCAGCGGTGCACTTCATGAATGGCAGAAGAAAAGCAACAATATGTCCCCAAAAATCAACTTCATTAGCACCGAAGAATCCGTTAAATTATTCATGAATAAAGCATTAGCCAAATAAGATTAGTCCCTACGGATTTGATTCCGATAACGTATATTTGCGAAAATTTTTTTATGATAATCGGGGTACCTAAGGAAATCAAAAATAACGAGAACCGCGTTGCGGTAACACCTGGAGGTGTTCAAGAATTCGTTAAGCATGGCCATACGGTTTATGTGCAGCACACAGCAGGAAACGGAAGCGGTTTTTCAGACGAACAATACGTTCAAGCAGGAGCGCAGATACTTCAAACTATTGAAGAGGTATATGCCATTGCCGAAATGATCGTAAAAGTAAAAGAACCTATTGAATCGGAATATCCATTGATCCGCCAAAATCAGCTGTTATTTACCTATTTCCATTTTGCTTCTTATGAACCCCTAACCCATGCAATGATAAAATCAGGTGCTGTTTGTTTGGCTTACGAAACGGTTGAAGTTAACAGAACCCTACCTTTATTAGTTCCAATGAGTGAGGTTGCAGGCCGAATGAGTATCCAAGAAGGAGCTAAATATTTGGAAAAACCAATGGGTGGATTAGGCATATTATTGGGTGGTGTACCCGGAGTTAAGCCAGCCAATGTTATCGTTTTAGGCGGTGGTATCGTAGGAACTCAAGCGGCTAAAATGGCAGCAGGTATGGGTGCCGATGTAACTATTATGGATGTGAACTTAAACCGTTTGCGTCAATTAGATGACATCATGGCTGCAAACGTGAAAACTCAATATAGCAGCGAATATAATATCCGTGAAGCGATCAAAACCGCTGATTTAGTAATCGGTGGCGTATTGATACCCGGTGCCAAAGCGCCTAAGTTAATTACCAAAGATATGCTTGCCACAATGAAGCCCGGAGCGGTTATCGTGGACGTTGCTATCGACCAAGGCGGCTGTTTTGAAACTTCAAAACCAACCACACACGCAGAGCCTACTTATGTAGTTGATGGCGTTGTTCATTACTGTGTTGCCAACATGCCTGGCGCTGTACCTTATACCTCTACCCTTGCCCTTACTAATGCAACCCTTCCTTATGCAGTGCAATTAGCAAACAAAGGATGGCAACAAGCTTGCAAAGACAATGCAGATTTGCGCTTAGGCTTAAACGTTGTAAACGGAAAAGTCGTTTATGAAGGAGTAAGTCAAGCTTTCGGACTGGATTATACTCCTGTATCCGAAGTGCTTAATTAATGAATACCGTAAATTATAAAACGTATGGGGAGGCATATCAACCTCCCCTTTATATCGCCCATGGCGTTTTTGGGATGCTCGATAATTGGCATAATATCGCCCAAAGTTTATCTGAATCTTATTTTGTAGTGACTTTCGATGCAAGAAATCACGGCAAGTCATTCCACAGCCCAGATGCTTCCTATGCCGCAATGGCAGAAGATATTAAACAATTGATGTCCGTATTAAGGCACGAGCGTATTCGCCTAATTGGGCACTCTATGGGAGGAAAAACCGCCATGATGTTTGCAGATCTTTACCCAGAGTGTATTGCTCAATTAATCGTTGTTGACATCGCACCAAAGGCTTATAAAGCAAGTCATTTAGATTTCATCAAAGCCTTCAAAGAAATTCCTTTCGAAAGAATTGCAAATCGCAAAGATGCCGACTTGGCATTTTCTGAATACGCCGACAACCTCGCAATTCGACAATTTCTATTGAAAAATATTGAAAGCAAACCCGAAGGTGGGTACCAACTTAAAATCAACATTGAAGCTATTGAAAATCAATATGAAGAAATTATCGGCAGCCTCAAATTTAACCGAATACATGAACTCCCTACTGTGTTTATCGCAGGTGGAAATAGTGCATATATACGCATTTCAGATCACCAATTAATTCTACAATATTTCCCGCAAGCCCAATTTATCACCATCCCAAATGCAGGACATTGGGTGCACGCAGAACAACCCCATGCCTTTTTAAATGCAATAAAAGGCTGTTTGATTAGTGCAAATTAAGTAACTTTGGCTCCGTGCAGCTGCTAAAACGCCATCTCTTAATTATTACATTCCTGGTGCTAATAAGCACTCCATTATCCGCACAACTTTCTGAAGGCCCCATCAATTCTCAAGAAAAAAGATGGTTCTTTTTGCATGCCGGATTGGGCTATTTCAAAACAGGTGGAGATTGGTCTCAAAGGTATCCAACGCATCTCAGTGTGCCACTAGCCATTGAATACTCTCATAGAAGCAATTGGTCCATGGGTGCCGATTTCTCCTTCTTTCTGGGATCTAATGTAAATGAAGAGGGTATTTATGGAAATATGACGGACGACTCCGGAGTCCTTATCGATATGAATGGATATCCCGCCATAATACGCACGTATCAAAGAGGGTATTCCACAAGGGCCTTTGCACTTAAAAATTGGATACTTTTCAAAAGTCGCAACAGCCGATTATTATTGCAAACCGGCGGTGGAATTGGGTATTACACCCACTACACGAAATTTACTTTCGACATCGACCAACTGCCTCAAATTGATGGCAATTTTCAAGGTGGCTACAACCGACATACCCAAGGGACACAAATTTTCGAGCAAATCCGCTTTCAATACATCAATAACGACGCCATCTCTTTTACACTTGGATTTGAAGCGGGGCAAGGACAAGGCTCTCGCCTTCATCCCTATGATTTTGCCACCCAAAAAACCAATTCGGGAACCGTTACAGACACCTATTGGGGTGGAAATTTCAGCATCATGATTCCCATAAATTACCGAGATCGCCTTACTGAAGTCGACTATTATATGGAATAAGATTCATGCGATTTGCCTATCAAGTTATATTACTACTTACGCAGTTTCTGCTTAGAATTGCATGCAATTTCCTTCCGGGGGAAACCAAATTAAAACGAATGCTTATAGGTAGGCGCAGCAGTTTAGAACGACTCAAACGACTTCCTAATAAAACAACAAAACGCATTTGGGCACATGCCGCCTCACTAGGTGAATACCAGATGCTTTTGCCTTTACTTGAGAAATTAGAATCAGATTACTCGGTGGAAATACATGTCACTTTCTTTTCCCCCTCCGGTTTTGAACATGCTGAAAATCCGAAAAATTGGCAATTTTATTACATGCAGCACGATACGCGAGCGAATGCGTTTCAATTCTTAAATTTATTGAAACCAGATTTGGCGATTTTCGCAAAATACGAATTCTGGCTCCTGCATTTATTTGCATTAAATGCAAATAAAATTCCTTTTTTATATTGGAACTTGTTGTTGCGAGAGAATCACTTCCTTCAAAAATATTGGGCTGCTACTTGGCGAAATGAACTTAATCACGCGTTGGTACTTTGTTGTCAGAATCTGAAAACCCAAAAAATCATCAAGCAAATCCTACCCAGCACTCCACAAATTCATACAGGCGATATTCGATTTCTACAAACAGCCGAATTACGCAAGCAAGCAAGCATTTTTAACGAACATGAAATCCACCTTTGGCAACAAAAAAAGAACGTGGTATGGGGAAGTTCCTGGGAGGAAGAATTAGACGTATTGCTTCGTGTTTTACCCTTAAAAACTCCCGATTACCGATTTATACTTGCCCCACACGATGTAAGTGAAAAAAATCTAACATGGATAGAAACTCAAATTCCAACTAAAACACAGCGTCTTTCTGAATGGATAAAAGCACCAGATGATCATGCAGTGTTAATCGTAGATGGAATCGGGAAATTGCGATTTATATATCGCCATGCCACTCTTGCCATAGTTGGAGGAGGATTCAAAAATGCACTCCATAATATAATTGAACCCTTATCAAATGGTGTCCCAGTCATTTTTGGTTCAAACCATGCAAAATTCCCAGAAGCTCAAGAAGCTGTAGACGCAAAAGCGGCATTACACGCACCCAATACAAAGGAATTATCCAATATACTGGCCTCTTTGTTATTTCAAAAGGATAGCGCGAAAATGCTCACTCTACACGAAAAGAGTGCAACAATGTATTTTGAACAAAACACGCCAAATATGGAGGAAGTTTTGCCATTTTGCGCCCATGCGCTGACAAATTGACACCACCAAAGTGCATTTTTGTCACTTTACTCCAAAAAATTCAAAACAATTTCCCCAAATTCGGGAGTGGCACAGAATTCGATATAGTGCTTGTACCAACAAAACAAATAGTAATAAAACAATATGTCAGTAAACATCAAACCACTAGCCGACCGCGTTCTGATAGAGCCGGTTGCTGCAGAGCACACTACTGCTTCAGGCATTATTATTCCAGACACCGCGAAAGAAAAACCACAACGCGGTAAAGTAATTGCGGCAGGTACAGGCAAGCCTGACGAGCCTATGACTGTTGCCGTTGGAGATACCGTTTTATATGGTAAATACGCCGGTACGGAAATCAGTGTTGAAGGCAGAGATTATCTTATCATGAGAGAGTCTGATATTTTGGCTATCGTTTAAGTAGAAAAACAAAAAAGTTATGGCAAAGAAAATAGATTTCAATTTAAGCGCACGCGACGGTCTAAAACGCGGTGTTGATGCATTGGCAAATGCAGTAAAAGTAACCTTAGGCCCAAAAGGTCGTAATGTTGTTATCGATAAAAAATTCGGTGCTCCACATGTAACCAAAGATGGAGTTTCCGTTGCAAAAGAAATTGAATTGGTAGATCCCGTTGAAAATATGGGTGCCCAAATGTTGAAAGAAGTTGCGAGTAAAACTGCGGACATCGCAGGTGATGGTACTACAACAGCCACTGTTTTAGCTCAGGCTATCGTAACTGCGGGTTTGAAAAACGTTGCAGCAGGTGCAAATCCCATGGATTTGAAGCGCGGTATTGAAAAAGCTGTTAAAGCTGCCGTTTCTCAACTAAATGAACTTGCACATCCTGTAGGTGATGATAATAGCAAAATCGAACAAGTTGCTACCATTTCTGCAAACAGCGATGAAACTATCGGAAAACTCATTGCAGAAGCCATGCAACGCGTGGGTAAAGATGGCGTTATTACCGTTGAGGAAGCAAAAGGAACCGAAACTACCGTAGACGTAGTTGAAGGTATGCAATTCGACCGTGGTTATTTGAGTTCTTACTTTGTAACCAATACCGACAAAATGGAAGCAGACCTTGAGAATGCTTACATTTTAATTTACGACAAGAAAATCAGCACCATGAAAGACTTGATTCCTGTTTTGGAAAAAGTAGTTCAAACAGGTAAGCCATTGTTGATTATTGCTGAAGATATCGAAGGTGAAGCATTAGCTACCTTAGTGGTGAACAGAATCCGTGGATCTCTCAAAATTGCAGCAGTTAAAGCTCCAGGATTTGGTGACCGCAGAAAAGAAATGTTGCAAGATATCGCAATTCTAACGGGTGGTACAGTAATCTCTGAAGAGCAAGGTCGTAAACTAGACGATGCTACTTTAGAAGATTTAGGTACTGCTGAGAAAATCACCATCAATAAAGACAATACAACCATCATCAATGGTGCTGGCCAGAAAGATCAAATTGATGCGCGTGTTAACCAGATAAAAGTACAAATTGAAAACACTACATCCGATTACGATCGCGAAAAACTTCAAGAACGTTTGGCGAAATTAGCAGGTGGTGTTGCTGTTCTTTATATTGGTGCCGCTACAGAGGTTGAAATGAAAGAAAAGAAAGACCGCGTAGACGATGCCCTGCATGCAACCCGTGCAGCAGTAGAAGAAGGTATCGTACCAGGTGGTGGAGTTAGTTTCATTCGTGCAATTAGTGCCTTAGACGGATTAACAGGTGCAAATGATGACGAAACTACAGGTATTGCAATTGTTCGCCGTGCACTTGAAGAACCTTTACGTCAAATCGTTGCCAACGCTGGCGGCGAAGGCAGCATCGTAGTTCAGAAAGTAATGGAAGGAAGCGCAGATTTCGGTTACAATGCCCGCACTGAAGTTTATGAAAACTTGATTTCAGCAGGGGTAATCGATCCTAAGAAAGTATCACGTGTAGCCCTTGAAAATGCCGCTTCAATTGGCGGAATGATCTTGACTACAGAATGTGTACTAAGCGAAATCAAAGAACCCGAAGCTCCTCATTCCCATGGTGGAATGGATGGAATGGGGGGTATGGGCGGCATGATGTAATGCCCAAACTATAATTTTTATTACAAAAAGGCTGCTTATGCAGCCTTTTTTGTTTTTCATGCCCCCTGAAAAAAGACGTATCTTTGTGCCATGGCGCGCATACTAGCAATAGATTACGGAGAAAAACGCTTTGGTCTCGCCCAAACCGATCCCCTTAATATGTTTGCACAGCCACTCAACACCATTCATTCGAATCAATTTGAAGATTGGATAAACACCTATCTCCTTTCCGAAAGTTTACATGCTATTGTGGTCGGAATGCCCAAAAGACTGTCTGGAGAAGACACCCATAGTACCCAACGAGTTCGAGATTTTATCGAATGGTTGCAACTAAAATTTCCCTCCATTCCCGTTCATACTATCGATGAGCGCTACAGCAGTAAAGAAGCCCAAAATCAAATTTTTCAAATGGGTAAAACTAAAATCCAACGTCGCGAGAAAGGACTTATAGATACCGTTGCAGCCACATTAATATTACAAACTTATCTAACACAAATTCATCCATGATTTTTCCAATATATGCCTACGGCCAGCCTGTATTACGTAAAAAAGCGTCCGAAATTGACGCTCAATATCCCGAACTCGATCAATTAATCGATTCTATGTTCGAAACGATGTACGACAGCAACGGCATTGGACTTGCTGCACCACAAATCGGATTATCCATACGCCTATTCATTGTAGACGGTTCCGAAATTGACGATATCAACCCTCCCGGTTTTAAAGAAGTCTTCATAAATCCCATTATTGAGGATGAATTTGGTGTAGAATGGGATTTTGAAGAAGGTTGTTTGAGTATTCCCGATGTTAGAGCCCATGTTAAACGCAAGGGAGAATTGACGATTCGATATTTTGATCGAAATTGGACCGAGCACGTTAAAACGTTTAATGGCATGGCGGCAAGAATCATTCAACACGAGTACGATCATATTGAAGGCATCCTTTTTACCGATCGCATTGGTCCTTTAAAACGAAATCTTTTGAAACGCCGACTAGAAAGTATTTCGAAGGGACGCGTAAACGTGGATTACAAAATGAAATTCCCTAAAAAATAAAATCATGAAGCTGTACTGGCACATTGTGCGGCCCATAAATTTATTCCTTACGGTACTAACGCAACTTCTTTTCTACATATCGGCATCCAGAACCTCATCGGGTTTATCACCGTTCGATTTCGAGAATATTCGATTGCCAGAGGCTCTCACAGCTACTCTGGCTTGTGTGTTCATTGCCGCTGGTGGCTATGTAATTAATGATATTTTCGACGAAGAAACGGATGGTATTAACAAGCCCAAAAAGCAAATAGCTCACAGTCAAATTAACCCGAGACCACTTTATACCTATTACATTTTATTGAGCGCCATCGGGCTTATTCTGGGCTTTATAACAGGCCTTGGCATGGGTATTTTGTGTATTGCTATTGGGGTCTTGCTTTATTTTTATTCAAGCGACTTTAAAGGCGAATATTTAATGGGCAATTTATTGGTGTCGCTTCTCGCGGGCATGGTTGTTTACATTGCATCGAGAGGTGTTTTTGAAGTTTCCAAGGCCTATTTTGCGGAATTTGCAAGTATCGCTTTTTTCATCACATTTTCTAGAGAATTAATAAAAGACTTGCAAGATCAGGAAGGCGATAAAGCTCAAGGATATCATACTTTTGCGCTAAGCATGGGCGCAAAATACAGCAAAATGCTAGCAGCTATTATGTTGATTATTGCCATTTCCATTCTCGGATTAATTTATTATCATGGCAAAGTAGTCCTATTTGGAATATTTGCTGCTGGAATTGCGCTTCCGTACACGTTTCTTATTCTCAATTCCCTCAGGAGTGCTCAAAGTCCCGAGGAATATGGAAAAGTATCTAAATACCTTAAACAGTTGATGTTTTTAGGATTGTTAACTTGTTTAGTTTGCTGATTTTTCCGCCTCCCAAGCAGCAGCCACTTCCTCTAGTGCCTCATACCACTTCGCCCCCATTTTTCGTGTAAGTGCCTCTTTTAAAAATACATAAACCGGTACATTTAAAGCACTGCCTGCAACACAGGCATCACTACAAATGTCCCATTCGCTATAATTCATTGCTAGATAAGATCCATATTTTTTAGCACGAATGGGATACAAGTGGCAGCTCATGGGTTTTTTGTAATCAATAGCACCAGCTGCATATGCTTCTTCAATTGCACATTTAGTGGTTCCATTTTCAGTAAATGTTACAAAAATACAAGCCCCTTCATCATGACACTCGGTAACCAATTCGCCTTCGGGATCCCGGGTGTAAAATCCTTTCTCAGCGAGTAAGGCAATAGATTCTGCACGCATAAAAGGCAAAATCTGTTCCATACGATCGGAAATGGTTTGCAATTCGCTATGTAACAGTGGAGCTCCAGCATCTCCCTCGACACAACAAGCACCTTTACATTTATCTAGTTGACAAACAAATTTCCGTTCTAAAATTTGTTCTGAAAGTATAACGTCTTCTACTATTATCATTGCAGGATATATTCAATGGTGAATTTGTTTTTCACCCTTTTATTTCTAATTAACGCAAAACCTTAATCAAATAAACTAAAAAACACTTTAAACACCTCTAATTTAGGCAATTGTGTTAACCATTAAGGGCATTAAGTCAGATTTTAGCACCGTTTTTATCTATACCCAAAGCCCCTTTGACTTTTAGTCTTACATCTGATTCAAATATACGTCTGGACCTAATTCTTCCAATTTTTCTGCTTTGCCTAAAACTTCATTTTCCATATTCAATTTATAGGCTCTTATGCTTTGAGCAATACGTTCATTGGCAGTTCCTAAAATTTGTGCCGCCAAAATCCCGGCGTTTTTTGCTCCATTTATTGCAACAGTTGCAACCGGAACTCCTGGAGGCATTTGAACAATAGAATACAAACTATCTAATCCGCTCATCGTACTGGTTTTTACTGGAACTCCAATTACAGGCAAATGGGTAAAGGAAGCTACCATACCGGGCAAATGTGCCGCACCGCCAGCTCCTGCTATAATCACTTTTATTCCCCTAGAATCGGCATTTTTTGCATAATCCACCAAACGAGATGGAGTACGATGTGCCGAAACTACCGTGGTTTCACAAGTAATTCCTAATGAATTTAAGACTTTCACCGCTTCATTCATTACCGGCAAATCGCTATCGCTGCCCATAATTATACCAATTTCTGTCATATTGTTTCAGTTGTGTTTAATTTCCCCCGAAAGGCTAAAAAAGAGCTTATAATAAACCACAGATATATACCAAAAAGCGCGGCAGACCCCAGTACAGGTAGGAGCAAAATTGCCCCCCCAACAAAGATCCAACGCCACATATTCAATCCATCTGATTTATTGAATTTCAAGGATAGCATGGGATAGTCAGATATCATGAAAAAACTTGCCGTTAAAGGCAAATACAACCATAAATAAACATGGTTAAATACCCCTTCGGGGAATTGAACTAATGGCACGATACCTGACTGCATGTTCGTAGCCATTTCTGATAAATCTTTTCCAATTAAGGCGAAAGAAGCAAGCGCAAGACCTGTTAATGGGGTTGGAACCCCCGTAAAATAAGTAGAACCGCCCGAAGCAATATTAAAACGGGCTAAACGATATGCCGCCGCTAGTGGAATAAGCAACCAAATATAAGAATTGATACAGAATCCCGTTGGTGGGCAGTATCCCTTTGTTTCCATCCATGTTTTCCAAATCAAACCGGGAACTACCCCAAATGAAACCAAATCTGCCAATGAATCTAATTCCTTTCCCATAGGTCCTTCTTGACCCAATAAACGCGCCACCATTCCATCGAAAAAATCTAATACCGCCGCAAGTATGATTAAGTAAAAAGCCAAATAACCGGTGCTAGGATCAAGAGCCAAAGGGATTGCGAGCAGTCCACAAGCCAAATTAGCAAGGGTAATCGCGTTGGCAATAGGAATCGATTTTAACATGAATACAAAGGTACTTCTAAATTAGTTCGAAAAAAACAAACACAAGTGTGCACTCACACTCCAAGCTTGTAAGCCACTATTTAAAGACAGGGTTTGATACGCTTGATTGCTCCCGGTATACAACCAAGTTCCGTTGCCTATATTTTGGAAGGTAGCAAACTGCAATCCAAATCCGCTATTGATTGAATACCGATAATATACGTTCAGATGTAAACCTGCATTCCATGATTGATTATGTATTGTTAAGTTATTGACTTCACTAACGTCAACGGCATTCTCTAAATTCTGAAAATACGTGTACCCCAAACGCGAGGTACCAATTCTACCCATAACATTTAGACTTAAGGGTCCTTGTTCAAAATGCAAACCGCCGGACACATCAATACCCCATAAACGCTGATTTAAACTTCCTACTGAATCTGCATAAACGACATTACCTTCTTGTTCGGTTTTTAATAACCCATAATACCCTGAAAGCCCCAAAACGAAGGGCCCGTAGTTCAGATTAATATGATGTTGAAGCGCTAAAAACGGTACAGGAGTAAAATCTACCGAATTCATTTTAAAATGATCGACTAAACCCTCATTTTGCAACTGCATATACGATAATCCGTAATACCCTAAAGTACAACTAATGGGCCATTTACTCATATTATCGGTGGTATTTAAATCTTCTGTAGGCAGTTCTGAACTTAAAGCCGCATCTTTTGCATTATTTACTAAAATGAAGCGGTATTTTTTTCGCAATTCTTGCAAATCTGAATCCACACTCTTGAGATCATATAAAACGATTCCTTGTACAAAGGGGCGCATTAAAATCTTTATTTCTTTTCGAATTACGGCCTGTTGATCCATATTCGATGCAGTTATATCGGGATTCTGATCACGGTAAAAATACCCTACGGTTATGATAGAATCCTCACTTTGAAAGTAATATCGAGCTAATCGATTTACCACACTTTCATATTCATACCAACCACAATCTACATCCGACATCGTTTCAGAAATATGGCATCTGCCAAATTGACCAAAAAATTTCCCATCCTTATGAGTGTTTAAAGCCTTTACAAACCTTTGAAACATCACCGTTTCGCGCCAATGGTATCGAGAAGCAGATTGTTCGTCTTTATTCCATTTATTGGCTTCTTTCACCCCTTCCAATGCTGCTCCAAATTCGATGAGTTCCACAGAATCTAAAAAAATACGATAAGAATTCCAATTGTGTTCGATATTCGCCACACATTCCTCGTAATCAAAACGTGTAAATTCCAATCTATCCCTATCAACTTCCCCCAGACTATTTTCGAGATCATCTATATGCTCTATACTCTGTTGATATTTCAATAAGCGATTGGAGAACTTCCGATTTGCTTGTGAAATTATCCCCATAACATCTGCGACGATACTATCGGGCAAAGGCCCGTTTTTTAATCGGATTTTATTCCTAAGTACTTCCGCCAATCTTTCAAAAGACAAATCGTAAAAACGCTCTGCATCTACTCCATGTACTAAAATGCGGTCTGTGGAATCTAAAGATTGATTCCAGCGTTTTAAATTCTCAAAAAGATTCATGTATTTCGGGGAAGAAACTCCTTTAAGGGCATCGCGAGCATGGGTATCTCCATATCGAATATACCGATTCAAATAATGGGCTCTAGCTGGGCTCAATTCCAAAACATAATGCCGATAACCTGCGTATTTATGCAGTCGATTCATAAACCCATATTCCATGAGCGAATTAAAATCTACCTCTCGATGGTTTTCACCCCCCATAAAAACACGCACTTTTTTCGCTTCTTCAGCAAGCAATTGCCAAGTAGCATCAGGTTCCGTTTGTGAATCAAAATCCATTTTTAAGGGAAGCGCCTTCGGCGGATTGCTTTGTGAAAAAGCCCTTCCAAGCAAGCAGCTTAGGGTTATAATGAACGCAAGCTTAATTCTCATTTCCCTTATAAATTTGAAAACCTAAACCCATTCCAAAATTCAAGCCCGTTCCCCGCAACAGGTCCTTACTATTGATATAACCCGCATCATTTTTCCATCTTGAATCCGACAAATCCCAGCGGTAACCTAAATGAGCCTTTAAATATACCGGACCTAAATTGAACATAATTTGACTAATGGCACCCAAATTTTGTGCTTCATTTAGGAGAATATTCGCACTATTTTGAGGATTCCCAATGAATTGTGGGGCAAGGGGAAGCGAAAGTCGATAACGTTCGTATTGATAGTCGAAACCCAAAAACAACCCAATCCATGATTGACTAATTACAGGAAAGCTACTCGATAAGCTGAAGTTTGAATACGCAAAATGAGGCATATTGTTCCAATTTATCCATTGATTCTGACCCATCCATTGAAAAGTCACATTCGCGGCATTGGGGTCTGTGATATTCAACTCAATCCCCATGGAACGCACATCCCTAACTTCCGCAAGATTTAAATCCCGAAAGCTTGAATTGATTAATGTCATATCAATCTGATGTATGGCTGCAACCGCACCTAGATATATTTTGGGAAAATCGTTGTTATTTTCACTCGTTTCAAGATCCGTAGGTTCTGTTTGTTCTGACTCCGCATCTGAATCGATAAAATTATAATCCGACAATGACCAACGATCTACAAATCCCTTAAAAAAATTCACGGCAATTTTATTGTCAACGTTGCGCATCGATTGCGAATCTAAATAATGTACTGTTTTCAGATTCCATTCAGGTAGATTCATTCCTATAATATCGGATACCGAGAACTCATTCTTAATTGAAAACAATTCTTCGGATTCGTTTTCTATCAACCAAAAATCGCTAGGACTTTCCAAGAAAACCAAATCCTTAACTTGCTTTAACATTCGTTGATAATGTTTTGAAACATCTCTGTATTCTGCATATTTAGCACGGTTAAGTGAACAAAATTCCCGGTAATAACGCCAATCCTTAACCAAACCAAATTGGGTACTAAGGGAATCAAAAAGCTCTAATGAGTCCAAACAATACAATAAGGTTTCACGAGAATTAAAGGACGACTCTAAACTTATTTTATTCGGAATTTCGATATCAGATGCATCTTGTTCTATGACAAGTTCTCGGTGGCGCACAAAAGATCGGATTGCTTTTAATGCAATTGGTGCGTTAGCGTTTGGAACTTTCTTGAAAAGATCGTGCATCATAAAAAGCACATATTCGCGATATTCATTGGTGCTATGAATGCCCATGGCAGGATCGGTGCTTATTAAATAAACCTTGCGCAATCGCGCTCGCTCTTCAGGAGACATTGTCGATAAACGAGCCGAAATACAGGAACGAAATACATCAAATCCTGAGCCCTCTGAAACATAATTATCAACTAAAGTTGATTGATATATACCCGTATCTTGAAGTATTTTATTTAGGATATAGGTTTGTAAACTGGGAATATCGATGGCTATATGATGGCTGACAAATTGGGTATCTTGCGATAAGTGGTCTAATAAAACCAAAGTTTTAAACAAAGACTCATTAGCTTTTTCATGAAAAATGCCACTTGAATCCAGATGATTTTTTACCCGTTTTACTTCCTGACCGGACCCTGTTTTCAGAAATAAAAAACATCCTAAAAAGAGTGCGATATGTAGGCTTATAAAACGCAAAATATTACAGGCTAAATTAGGCCAGGTTAAGGACTTGTTCTTTTATTTGTTCGAGTTTCTCCTTCATGCGTACTGCACATTCTTGCATGGGAAAATAATTACTTTTCACTCCTAAGGTATTCATTTCACGACCCATTTCTTGGGCAATAAAATTCAACTTCCTCCCCTTGGGTTCTTCTTTTAATGTCCTAATAAAAAAATCTAGATGTTGCGACAATCTTTGTTTTTCTTCTGAAATATCCCATTTATCGAGGTAAAGCAAAATTTCTTGTTCCAAGCGATTTTCATCTACATTATGCTCCTTAATATGCTCCAACACATTACCGTAAATGCGCTCGCGCAAGGCCTCTCTGCGATTTCCTTCTTGGTGTTCAATGAGCAAAACATCATCTGAAATAGATTCAATCAATTGTTTCAATTTTGCAGCAGTTGCAGCGCCTTCAATGCATCTAAATGCATCCAATTGTTTGGCAGCTTCTAAGGTAACGTGAAGTACTTCATTTTTGAAATCATCGCTTATTTCTCGATCTGAAACACCCATAACATCGGGTACTTTCAAAACTTCTCTCATGGGATCTTCCAATTCAAGCCCTAAGCTCGCACTCAACTGTTTTAGCGCTCCAAAATATTCCTTAGCTAAGTCTGTATTGACCGTTATGTGCGAAGAGGAATCGATCATTTTGATGCTGTACGTAACGCTTAAAGTTCCTCTCTCTAAAAAATCGGATAAGACTCTTCTGATTTTAGAATCCAATTCATTTAAATATTTCGGCAAGCGAATGTCCGCCTCGAAATATCGACCGTTTAAAGCCTTAATTTCACATGTAATCGTCCACTTTTCATTCTCTGATTGGGCCCTTCCGAAACCCGTCATGCTTTTTACTGTCATAGCCACTAAAGGCGAAAATACACATTTTTAACGCACAAACACGAAAGCCTATCGCTTTTGGAGGAAAACACCGCGATTCCAATATAAAATATCCTAATTTTGAAGTCATTTGTTAAGAAGCTCACATGCAAGTTCACTCAATTTTAAAACTCCTTTTTATAAGCACAACGGCAATTTTAATGCATGGCTGTGGCAACAATTCAACCGAACCCCAAACTTCAAAAAATGAGGGGGGAAACACCACGATTGTTCTTAAAGGCAATGCCTTTTCCGAAGATTCCGCCTATGTATTCATACAAAAACAAGTCGATTTTGGATTTAGAATTCCGGGAACAGTAGCACATAATAACTGTGCAAATTGGCTTTTTGACAAACTTCAAGAATATTGCGATACCGCATATTTTCAAAAAGGCAAAACCAGCACGCATACAGGAGATGAAATACCGGTGTATAATCTCATTGGAAGCATCAATCCAAATGCCACCAAAAGAATGCTTTTTGGGGCTCATTGGGATTCTCGTCCAACAGCCGATCAAGATCAAAACCGCAGCAACATGCCCATTCTTGGAGCTAACGATGGTGCCAGTGGTGTGGGTGTTTTATTAGAAATTGCGCGTATCATCGACACCCTTCCATCAGAAATGGGCTTGGACATCATTTTCTTCGATGCTGAAGACTTAGGCATATCAGAAATCGAAAATTCCTTTTGTTTAGGAAGTCAATATTGGGCTAGAACTCCACATATTCCAAATTATAAAGCTCGTATGGGCGTGCTTCTAGATATGGTTGGAGATGAACATGCAGAATTTCTATGGGAAGCCAATTCGAATCAATGGGGAAATTTCCTTCTAGCTCATATTTGGACAATTGCACATGAATTGGGATATCAAACACATTTTAAAACCCAAAATACAGGAATGGTTATCGATGACCATGTATACGTTTACAAGGGCTTAGGTATTCCTATGATTGATATTATCGATTATAACCTTCAAAGAGGTTTCCCTGAACAGTGGCATACCCACAGCGACAATATGGATCAGATTCACAAACCAACGTTGAAAGCTGTAGGACATACCTTAGAAAACACCTTAAGAAACCCTCCTCCAAGTTTATTTTACTAATATCCCCTATTACGCAACATGAATTTAGATATCTTGGCCATAGCGGCGCACCCCGACGACGTAGAACTCGCATGTTCAGGTTCTCTTATTAAAGAGATCAAAAACGGAAAAAAAGTAGGAATCCTAGATTTAACACTCGGAGAATTAGGAAGCAGAGGGACCGCCGAAATTAGAACCCTAGAAGCTCAAGAAAGTCAGAAAATAATGGGGTTAAGCGTCCGTCACCAATTAAATCTTCGGGATGGTTTTTTTGAAAATACGGAAGTCGAACTTATTCAAATAATTGAACAAATTCGATTTTTCAAGCCAAAAGTAATCCTGGCCAATGCCCCTTCCGACAGACATCCTGATCACGGAAGGGCATCAGAATTGGTGCGGAGAGCCAGCTTTTTATCCGGACTCGTTAAAATAGAAACGCAATATCAGGGAAAAACACAGGAAGCATTTAGGCCGCAATCGGTATTTTTTTACATCCAAGATCGAAATATCCAACCCGATTTCATCGTTGATATTAGTAAAGAATACGAACAAAAACAAGCCTGTATTTCAGCTTTTAGAAGTCAGTTTTACCAAGCAAACAGTAACAGTAATGAACCTGAAACTCCCATTAGCAGCGAAGCCTTTTGGAAATTTCTAGAGTCGAGAGCTCGAGATTTCGGTCGAAGCATCGGTGTAGAATTTGGAGAAGGGTTTATCTGTGAGAAAGGGGTTGTTGGGATAGATCGACTCAGCGATTTATACTAAAAAACACATGAATTTCTTGAAAAATATCCAAAAAATCAGCCTTTCCCTATGCATGATTATGGGTATTTTAACGGTTTCAGCTCAAAATAACGAGGTCGCTATAAACGAAAAGATAGGTCGATTGATGAAACAAAAACCCATTCGGCTTTCTGAACATCCACAAACAGAGGATCCCTTGGTGGTGTATTTTCCTATGTATTTTTCGAGTTCACAATTCCTGCCAAAAACCAAATTCGTACTGCCTAAAGATCAAGAAATATTGAGTGTGCACCTTGTATATACCCGATACAGACAGGTAGATACCTTCGATCAGCCGCTTTTAAATGAGAAACGTTTTTTGCATTTATCGCAAAAATTTCCCGCTTTATTTGAAGACGAACACATAGAATGGCGCATTTTCGAACAAACTAAAGGCAAAACTGAGTCGGAAGCGCGAAAAATGTATCATGGTTTTATTGTTTTCCTGAAGGAAAAACCCAGATTAGAGACCAACCGATCTGAAATGTCTGTTATCGACGATTTATTACTAGGAATTAAAGACACCCTCATTGAAATTCCCGAACAATACAGTTATCGAATACGAAAAAAATATGTAGAAACCGGACGTTACTTGCCTAAAAGAAGCGACAAAATAAAGAAAGGTGTCCGTTATGATCATTCTGGGATTTGGTTCAGAGAACCCGAAATGAAAATAGTTCTAGATAGTGTAAAACGAAAGAAAAATCGCGCTTATAAAGCCTACAGAGGGATTTATACAGGTTCAAATTCCAGTTTTTCTGACCTTGATGTATACAACCAATTGCGCAATAAACCCTTTAAGAAGAGATGGGCTTTTGTAATCGACGTAACCGGAAGCATGGCCCCTTATACCGGTCAGGTTTTGGCTTTATTAAAAACGAGACCCGAGTTAGCCACTGATGAACATTTCAGTTTTTTTAACGACGGCAATGGAGCCCCTGAAATTCTCAAACGTATTGGAAATTCGGGGGGTGTTTATACCGTTAAATCCAACCATTTCGACTCTATTTATAACACAATGGAACGAGCCATGCGGGCCGGAGGTGGCGGCGATTTACCTGAAAATAATATCGAAGCAATACTCAGAACCCTAAAACAATGGCCTGGAACTGATTCCATATTGATGGTTGCCGATGCGCATGCACCGGTAAAAGACCTGAAAATTATTGGCTTTGTAAACAAACCTGTTCACATTGTGCTTTGCGGAGATATAAGCAATTTAATCCCTATAGATTACGTACAAATTGCCAAACAAACTTTCGGTGCCATCCTCACCAATGAAGGAGAAATACGCAACTTACATTTATTGAAAATGGGGCAAACCCTTGAATTGGGAAGCTCCGATTATCAATTAACTGTGAAAGGTTTGGAACGTCGTTAATGCCAACCAACAAAATAGCCTTCAAACCTGATATACATCACATTTCTAATCGTGTAATAGCCCTATTTTTGCATTATGATTGAAACCGATATAATCATCATAGGTGCAGGACCCGTAGGTCTTTTTACCGTTTTTGAAGCCGGTCTTCTCAAACTGCGCTGCCACATTATTGATGTATTGCCTCAAGTGGGAGGCCAATTAACCGAAATATATCCTAAAAAACCTATTTACGATATTCCAGGATTTCCCGAAATACTTGCAGGAGATTTGATTGATAATCTCATGAAACAAATTGAGCCTTTCAAACCCGGTTTTACTTTGGGGGAAAAGGCAAGCCAAATTTCACAAACGGATGATGGTCAATTTATCGTTACCACCGAATCTGGAATAACACACAAAGCCCCAAATATTGCTATTGCCGGAGGTTTAGGTGTTTTTGAACCGCGCAAACCCCCTATTTCAAACCTTTTCCAATATGAAAACAAGGGCGTAGATTACATGATTAAAAACCCAGAAAAATACCGTGATAAACGCGTAGTAATAGCAGGAGGAGGTGATAGCGCTTTGGATTGGACCTTGTATTTAAAGGAAGTCGCAGCCTCGGTTACTTTAGTCCACAGAAGCGGAGAATTTAGAGGGCATTTAGATTCTGTACAGAAAATCATGGATGCCAGCGCCAATGAAAAACTCAATTTACTTACCTATACGGAAATTACCGAATTAAAAGGAGAAAATCATTTACAAGCCGTTGGAGCGAAAACTAAAAACCTCGATGATTTAACGTGGATCGAAGCCGATTACTTTTTGCCCTTGTTTGGATTAAGCCCAAAACTTGGACCTATCGCCGATTGGAATTTGGGTATCGAAAAAAATGCCATCCAAGTGAATACGGTGGATTACAGCACCAATATTCCTGGGATTTACGCTATCGGAGATATTAATACCTATGAAGGCAAATTGAAGTTAATCTTGTGTGGTTTTCATGAGGCTACTTTAATGGTCCAAAGTGCCTTCAAACGCATTTATCCCAATAAAAACTTGGTTTTAAAATACACAACGGTTAACGGTGTAACCGGATTTTAGTGCACAACGTATAATTTTTAATGCTTTAATTTCAAACTCTTCTGTACATCCTGAAATCAAAATGTAAATGGGTGTTTTGGAATAAAAAGGGAAATCAAAATTGCGTACACTCCTGTGAACCTTTTTAATTCGAAATATGCCGAAACAAAAAAAATCCCCGTATACCGGGGATTTTTTTACTTAAAGATATATTTAGAATTACAGAATTACATTCCTAAACGATAGAAACTTACGTTGTAACCAGTACGGCTGTCACCACGGAAGGTAATCTGCGCTGGAGTTTTGTCGTGACCACATTGGCGATCTAATTCTGCCTTCATGTTATCAGCCATAAAGAAACATCCCTTGAAATCAGGAGCTCCGATAAAGTTCAAACCGATTTCAGAAAACCCACGTGGAGGACGGCAAGGAGCAGCTGGAGCTGAAGGAGAACCAGCAGGACCTGGAGCACCTTGATTCAAAGAACCTGCAGGTCCACCAATTGATGGCCCACCAGTAGCACTCGCTTTTACGATTTCAATGTTTTTGATGGTTACGCTACGTCCGTTAAAACGAGTGGGGTTTTGAGCGAAAACTTCACCTGGGATAGCCATTTGTGCCATTGCAGATCCTACTACTGCGAATGCAACTGCGAAAAGTAATGTTAATTTTTTCATGTTATTATTTTTTAGTTTGTTTTGATAATTCCTTTTCAAATACCGTGCCAAAAAAATTAAAATTCATAAAATATTGATATACAAAATGTTAAGTTTATGCTTTCGTAAATTCGAAACGGATAGTTTTTGAAAAAAACATACACTACATATCAAAAGTTGTATTTTTACATATGTAATACCTATGTTTCGCCTTATAAAAATTGCACTCCTTTTGTTATTAATCCCCGTGATTCCAGTTTTGGCCTATAAATGGATCAATCCTCCTATTACTGCTATACAATGGGATCAAAGGGATCTGCGCGCAGAAAAAGGGCCTTGGCTCAACTTAAGTGAAATACCTGATGTATTTGAAAAAGCGGTCATTGCTGCCGAAGACCAACGTTTCTTTGAACACAATGGGTTTGACTTTGGGGCTATTGAGAAAGCCCTTGCGCACAACAAAAAAGGCAAAACCACACGAGGAGCTAGTACCATTAGCCAACAGACTGCCAAAAATATTTTTCTCTGGGAAGGTAGAAGTTGGCTGCGAAAAGGCCTTGAGACCTATATGACCTTCTGGATGGAACTCCTATGGGATAAAGCCCGTATTCTAGAAGTTTATATAAACGTTATAGAAATGGGCAGAGGCGCTTTTGGGATTTCTGAAGCTGCCCGATATTACTACACAACAACTCCGCAAAAATTGAGTTACCAGCAATGCATAAATATCGCTTCCATGCTCCCCTGCCCGAGAACCTGTGGCATCAATCATCGAATATCCCGAAGTCGACAACGATTAATCCATAAAACCATTAGCCGTTATGGTATCGATCTAAAATATGAACGTGACTAATATCATATTACAATCCGATACCCGTTATTATATTTGTAAAGTAAGATGAAAAACATGGCCAACATAAGAAAGGTACGCGCGTGGCTCCTAATTGGAAGCTTGTATGCGTATTTGACTGTACAGGCCATATTTGTATTGAATTTTTATTACAATCGCGACTATTATATTTCAGAAGTTTGTATTCAAAAGGAAAATCCCAATAACTGTTGTCAAGCATCCTGTGTAATTGAAAAACAACTTCAACCTCCAGAAAACACCGATACAGATGTCCCTCAGTGGATTGTTTGGCTACCAGAATTCATTATCGCGGATACCATTAACTTTACTCCAAGAAAACAGCACAAAATCTATTTTTGTAATTTGCGAATTACCGAAACAGTCAATCCGTTTATACTTCCACTAGAGCGACCTCCCGCGAATTCTAAAATTTGCAATTCCTAGACCTTAAGGTTACTTTGTAGGCCAAGCTATTTATAGCGACACGTTTAAACCCACGAGTTTTCAATCGGATAAATCGGGTAATTCCCGAAATTACACCGGTTGCTATTTCTCAATATCCCACGTATTATAAAATTATTGTCCCTGTGTATGCGTGCACACTTTAACTTAATTAAAAAACACAAAATGAAATCACTAAATCAAAAATTCATACTAATCGCGCTTTTTACAGCGCTTGTTTTCGGTTTTTCTTCCTGTGAAGATGAACCCACTGTAGACAACACACCTAAAACCGGAGAGGTAAATTTAGAATTTGGCCATGTTTGGGGTATCGATATGGCTCCATTCTATCTGAATCAAACCTATGTTCATCCGATGTCGAAAGACACTTTGGAAATTAACTTGTTGAAATACTATATATCCAATGTGGTATTATACAAGAATGATGGCAGCACTTATAAGGTTCCTGAAAGTTATTACCTAATAGATCCAGTTAACAATAAAGTGCGTATTACAGGTGTACCCGCTGGTGACTACACTAAAGTAGACTTCCTAATTGGTGTAGATTCACTTGCAAACTTCTCGGGTCTACAAGGGGGTGCATTAAATCCCTCAAATGGAATGTTTTGGAGCTGGTCTACCGGTTATATATTTATTCGTGTAGAAGGAACTTCACCCCAATCCAGCACTGGAATATTTATGTATCATTTAGGAGGATATGAAGCACCTTATATTGCTTCACATACCAAATCATTTTCATTTGGAAACGACATCCTATCGGTAAATCCAGATGCAAGTCCAACCTTGCACATTAATGTAAATGCCGCAAAATTTTGGCACGGTCCGGTACAATTGGGTGATTTAAATGTAATTCACAACATCGGGGAGGCCTCCACCAACATGTCGAAAAACTTTGCTGATGGAGTGGTTTTAGATCATATTCATCCCTAAGAACATGAAATTTCCCCGTCTCTTTGGGGCGGGGATTTTGGTTTTGTTGAATTTAAATGCTTGTCGCGAACCCGAAATTGAATCGCGCAACGCTATAGAATTCCCGGCAGATTTCCCTCCAATCGCCTACCAAAATCCCGAAAACCCCTTTACAGAAGCCCATATTGCCTTGGGTCGAAAACTATTTTACGACCCCAACCTTTCCCTCACAAGAAATATAAGTTGTGGGTCTTGCCATGCCCAAGTTCATGGATTTGCAGACCATAATACACCACAGAGTTTTGGTATTTTTGGACGCAAGGGGGTTCGTAATAGCCCCGCTTTAATAAATCTAGCTTGGATGAATGAATTTATGTGGGATGGCGGTATTCGACACCTCGATGTAATGCCCATTGCACCCATTACAGACACTACAGAAATGGGACTAAGCCTTCCCCTACTCATAAATCGCGTGGAAGAAAATATATCTTATAATACTTTCTTCCAACAGGCATACGGCACAACCCAAGTAAATGAAAAACGAATTTTATATGCCCTATCTCAATTTATGCTTAGCTTAATTAGTGATGGAAGTAAATACGATCGGGTGCGAAGGAATCAAGATAAATTCAGCCTTCAAGAACAAAAAGGATACTCCCTTTTTAAAGAATATTGCGTGAATTGCCACCAAGAACCTTTACTTACTGATGTCACGTTTCAGCGGAATGGAATCACAAAGGAAGGTCCCGATTTAGGAAGATTCCGAATTACACAAATGCCCAAAGATTCATTTTATTTCAAGGTTCCGACCTTGAGAAATGTCGCATTAACCTATCCGTATTTTCACGATGGCCGTTTTCAAAATTTAGAGGAGGTATTAGATGCCTATAACCATGCGGATAGAACGCTGTCTAGCGGACTTCCCTCGTTTAATTTAGATAATTCCCAAAAACAAGAACTTATTTCATTCCTAAATACCCTTACCGATTACTCATTTATTTCTAATCACCAATTTTCAGAACCCCGATGAAAAAAATATTTGTACTGACCCTTTGGCTATCTATGTATATCCATGCACAAGCCTGTGATGTTTGTGGCTGTGGCATCAGAGACGCATCTTTTAATATGGG